>ONVR01000005.1 GCA_900321335.1 uncultured Eubacteriales bacterium
AAGTGGATGGATTATCATTTCACGATCTGCGAACGGCAGGATCTGATCGGGGCATCTCACCATACACTGGACATACTCCAAAAAGATTGACAAATTCCCGTTTGCAGGGATCCCTCTGGCTTTGCACAAGGATTTCGTTGTCTGCAATTATACTCCCTAAAACAAAAACTGCGTGGCCGCAATGACCACGCAGTTTTTATAGTCTCTTGAGCCGGAAATAGCCTTCGCAAAACAGCTTTCTTTATGAAGTGCGCCCCGATACAAGGTCCTCTATTTTTGCTCCTCGCGGTCTCCCCTTCGCGGGCAGGTCTGCACAAGACCGCTCACGTATCGCTTTTCTCACCACGCAGCAGGCTCCGGCAAAGTGCCGTCAGGGCCTGTTTTTCGTTTTCTACCCGCTCCTCAATCACCGCGTCGAGAAGCGTATGGAGCATCTCCCCCAGGGCCTTTCCCGGCTCCATGCCCAAAGCGATCAGATCCTCGCCGCGAATGTCCAGCTGCTGCACCGCAAAACAGGGCCGGGGCTCGGCCAGAATGTCCCGGAGCATCCCCTCCGCCCGGTCAACGTTTCCGATCTTCCTTGCCGCCCAAGTCTTTTCATGGGCCAGAATATCCGCCCGATGGACGGCGATCAGCTTCTCCAGGGTGTCGGGTCCGTAGGTTTTGAGCAGTCTGCGGATCCCCTTTTTCGTCTCCGGAAAATCGTCATCATGGTGCTCCACAAGGGTCAGCACCTGCTCTCTGGTCTGATTGTCGCACCGAAGCCGGGTGAGGATCGTCTCCGCCAGCCGGCGGCTGACCTGGGGATGCCCGTAAAAATGGCCCTTGCCGTCTTCCCCCATAAAAAACTTCTCCGGCTTGCCGATGTCGTGGAGCAGCAGGGCCAGACGCACAGTCTGTTCCCGGGGCGCCAGAGATACTGCTTCCGCTATGTGGCTCCACACGTCAAGATGATGGGCGGGGTTGCGCTGGTCAAACCCGATACAGGGCGCAGCCTCCGGCAGGATCACCGCAAATACGGGAGCATATTCCACGAGGATCTCCCCGACCCCCTGGCCCATCAGGATGCCCTTGAGCTCGGAAAAGACGCGCTCCGGGGCGATCCGGCCCAGAAGCTCCCGGCAGGCCAGCAGCGCCCGGCCGGTGTTCTCTTCAATGGCAAAGCCGTATCGCGCAGCAAAACGCAGGGCGCGCAGGATCCGCAGAGCATCCTCCCCCAGCCGTGCGGCAGGATCTCCCACGCAGCGGATGATCCCGCGCTCCAGATCTCCCTGACCGCCAAAGGGATCGGTCAGCTTTCCGTCCCAGGCCATGGCGTTTACGGTAAAATCCCGGCGGGATAAATCCTCCTCCAGGGAACGGACAAACCGGACGCTGTCCGGCCTGCGGCCGTCGGAATAGGGCCCCTCTGTCCGGTAGGTGGTGATCTCCACCCCCTGCCCGTGAGACAGGACGGTGACGGTACCGTGGCGGATCCCCGTTTCCAGGACGGGATACGCTTCCATGACGGACTTGATCTGCTCCGGCAGGGCGTCGGTACACACATCCCAGTCCTTGGGCGTGCGCCCCAGCAGGCTGTCCCGGACACAGCCGCCCACCACGGCGGCCTGATACCCCGCCCGGTGCAGCAGCTCCAGCAGTTCCGCCACGTACTGCGGTACCTGTATCACGACGATCCTCTCCTTTCTAAACGATCACCCGCTTATGGGTCCAGGTGCCCCGGACGTAGCGGAGCACGTACAATATGGCACGAATAAACCAGTCGGCCATCATGCCGATCCACACACCGATCAGGCCAACACCCAGGAACCGGCACAGCACAACACACAACAGTACCCGGCAGAACCACATGGTCAGGCCAGCCACGATCATGGGGTATTTCACGTCCCCTGCGGCCCGCATACAGTTGGGCAGCACAAAGGCACAGGTCCAGGGCACGGATTTGACCAGGAAGATGATCCGCACCAGATGCCGGGTCAGATCCGCCGCCTCCGGTCCCAGATGGGACAGGGCGATGATGGGCTCCCGGGCCAGATAAACGGCCCCCATGGCGGCAAGCAGGGCAAGTTCCCCCGCGATCACCAGTTTTTTCGTATAGCGCTTAGCCTCGTCGATCCGCCCCGCGCCCATACACCGGCTCACCACCGTGAGCATCCCCGTGCCGATGGCTTGGGAGGGCATACTGGTAACGTACTCCATGGTGTAGGTCACTGCCTGTGCGGCAATGGCCGTGGTACCCAGGGTGGACACAGTGCTCTGCACGGCAAGCTTGCCGATCTGAAACACGCAGTTTTCCAGCCCGGCGGGCACGCCGATGCTCAATATGCGCTTGATGATCTCCCGGTCCGGTCGGATGGAGAGATACCGGTCCACGGTGATCTCCTGGCCGGGCTTATGCTGCTTTGCCACCATGACCACCGCGGCAAAGATCCGGCAGACCAGCGTGGACAGGGCCGCCCCGGCGATGCCCCAGCGCAGCACAAAGATCAAAAGGGCGTTGCCCGCGATGTTGATGAGGTTGCTGACGAGAGACACCGTCATGGGCAGTCTGGAGTTGCCCACGGAGCGGTACAACGCCGCGCTGGCGTTAAACAGTCCCACGAAGGGGTATGACAGAGCGGTAATGAGGAAATACGTCAGGCTGGCCTCCATGACCGCCCGGTCCACAGCCCCGTAAATCAGTCGCAGAAGCAGGCGGCGACCCGGCACGCAGACGGCCGTTAGGATCACAGCCAGTACCGCGGTGATCAGATACAGCTGCCGGGCCACGTGATTGGCCTTGTCCCCGTCGCCTCTGCCCAGATACTGGCCGCAGACCACTGTGCCGCCCGTGGCCATGGCGGAAAAGAAAAACAGGATCAGCACGTTGATGGTATCCACCAAGGACACCCCGGACAGGGCCGCCTCCCCGATGTTGGACACCATCATGGTATCGGCCATCCCCATCATGGCAGACATGACCTGCTCCACCACAAGGGGGATGATCAGTTTTCTCAGATCTCTGTTTGAAAACATTTCTTCACGCGCTTCCCTTACCTGCAAATACCAGACTATCTTACTCCAGTCGTGTGCTTTTGTAAACAGACCGGGCGCGGAATTTTTCCGCGCCCGGGGGTTTCCTTTACTTTTCCAGGGCTGC
>ONVR01000335.1 GCA_900321335.1 uncultured Eubacteriales bacterium
AGCATCAGGGTCATCGGCGACGAGGATGAGCGTCACTGCTGGACGACCTACGGCCACGGCCAGGAAAACCTGACAGAAGCCGCGGAGAACTCCTGCAACGTGGCCTTCATCCAGATCGGCGAATCCGTGGGCGCCGAGCGCTTTTACGACTATGTGGACGCCTTCGGCCTGTTTGATCCCACCGGCATTGAGCTTGGGGGCGAGGGCAGCAGCCTGTGGTGGTCCGAGGACGTGTTCGAGGACCCGGATAACCACTCCCAGCTGGCGGCGGCCTCCTTCGGCCAGACCTTTACCGTTACGCCTCTGCAGATGATCCGGGCCGTGAGTGCCTGCGTCAACGGGGGATACCTGATGCAGCCCTACATCGTCAAGGAGGTCACGGACGCCAACGGCAAGATCGTCAAGGCCAATGAGCCTACTGTGATCCGGCAGGTCATCAGCGAGGAGACCTCCGAAACCGTCTGCGATATCCTGGAGAGTGTCGTGGCCAACGGCACGGGCAGCAACGCCTACGTCCCCGGCTACAAGATCGGCGGCAAAACCGGTACCTCCGAGCACACCTCTTACGAGGTGGCGACGGGCAGCAAAATGTACACCGTTTCCTTCTGCGGCTTTGCCCCCACAGACGATCCCCAGGTGGTCGTGCTGCTTCTGCTGGACAATCCCCAGAGCCAGACGGTATACGTCTCCGGCGGCAACATGGGCGCCCCCACGGTGGGCGGTATCCTCTCTGAGATTTTGCCATACCTGGGAGTGGACCCGGTGTACAGCGCCGAAGAGCTCGAGGTCGTGGACGTGCAGATGCCCAACGTGAAGGGCAGTTCTGTGGAAAGCGCCAGGGAGAAGATCGAAAACGCTGGTCTGTCCGTGCGGGTGGTCGGCGACGGCGATACCGTTGTGGATCAGCTCCCCGCGGCCAACGCCACCATTGCAAACGGCTCCGAGACGGTCATTTATGCCGAGCAGCCTCCCATCCACGAGCAGGTGGAGGTGCCGAATCTGTACGGCCTGACCTATGAGGACGCCATCTACTGGCTGGATATGTACGGTTTGTACGGCAAGCGGGCCTCCGGCTCCATTTCCACGTCCTCCTCCGTGGTGGTCTCCAAGCAATCCGTGCCGGAGGGCACCAAGGTGGACTACGGCTCTGTCGTCGAGCTGACGCTGGTGGACACCAGCAATCTGGGAATTTACTGATACGAGGGGGAAAGAACGATGCGCCTTGAACAGCTCCTTGCGGGCGTTGCGATCACGGCGTCAAATGCCGATTGGAATACGGAAATCACGGGCGTATGCTTTGACTCCAGAAAAGTCACGCCGGGCTGCCTGTTTGTAGCCGTGGTGGGTTACGTCAGCGATGGACATCAGTACATCGCCATGGCCGTGGAAAAAGGCGCTGCCTGTGTCCTGTGCCAGAACGCGCCGGAGGGAGAGATCCCTTACGTGCAGACGGCGGACACCCGAAAGGGACTTGCGCTGGTCTCCGCCAACTGGTTTGACCGGCCCGCGGAGAAGATGAAGATCGTGGGGGTCACCGGCACCAACGGGAAAACCACCACCACCAATCTGATCAAGACGATCCTGGAGGAGAAGGCCGGGGCCAAGGTGGGCCTGCTCGGGACCAACAACAACATGATCGGCGATCTGGTGCTGCCGACGGAACGGACCACGCCGGAGTCCTATGAGATCCAGGAGCTCTTCGCCCGGATGTACCGGGAGGGCTGCACCCACATCGTCATGGAGGTGTCCAGCCACGCCCTGTATCTGGATCGTGTGTACGGCATTGACTATGCCGTGGGCGTGTTTACGAATCTGACCCAGGATCATCTGGATTTCCACAAGACCATGGAAAACTACGGCCGGGCCAAGGCGATCCTGTTTCGCAACTGTGCCTACGGGTGCATCAACGCGGACGATCCCTATGCCGGCCTGATGACGGAAAATGCCACCTGCCGCGTGCTGACCTACGGCGCGGAGAGCGGAAACGCGGATTTTCACGCAAGCGGCATCCGGCTGGCTTCTGACCACGTGGATTTTGACGGAACGTATCAGGGCGAGACGAAGCCGGTGACCATTGGCATCCCGGGACGGTTCTCTGTGTATAATGCCATGGCGGCCATCACGGCGTGCCTGTGCCTGGGAGTCTCCTTTGCCGACGCGGTAGACGCCATCGGTGACTGCGGGGGCGTTATGGGCCGGGCGGAGGTCGTGCCTACGGGCAGAGAATTTACGATGCTCATCGATTATGCCCACACCCCGGACGCACTGGAGAACATTCTCAGCACCGTCCGCGCCACAACGGACGGACGGGTGGTGATCCTCTTCGGCTGCGGCGGCGACCGGGACCGGACCAAGCGGCCCATTATGGGGAAGATCGCAGCAGAGCTGGCGGATTTTGTGATCGTCACATCGGATAACCCCAGGACGGAGCAGCCCGATGGGATCATACAGGATATTCTGGCCGGTATGGAAGGCACGAAAACGCCCTACGTGGTGATCGAGAACAGAAAAGAGGCCATCGGGTGGGCCATCGACAACGCCCGGCCGGGGGACGTGATCATCCTGGCGGGGAAAGGACACGAAACCTACCAGATCATCGGCACCGAGAAGCGCCACTTCGACGAGCGCGAGGTCATAAGGGCTTTTCTGAATTCATAAGAACGTGAGAGGAATCTACAAATGACAATTACACTTCAGCTGGTGCTGGCGTTTGTGATATCGCTGGCGGTGACCGTGGTATCCGGTCTGTACATCATCCCGGCGCTGCGCAAAGCCAAGGCGGGCCAGGCCATCCGGGAGGACGGCCCGGTCTGGCACATGACAAAGCAGGGCACCCCCACCATGGGCGGCATCATGTTCATGCTCGGGATCGCCGTGGCCTGTGTGGTGGCCGGCTATCTGTGCATCCGCTCCGGGGATCTGACCCATCTGTATATTTTCGCCTTTGCGCTGATCTACGGTGCCATCGGCTTTCTGGACGACTATGAAAAGCTGAAGAAAAAGCAGAACCTTGGCCTTACGGCGGGGCAGAAGTTTATTTTGCAGCTGGTGGTGGCCGTGGCCTTCATCCTGCTCATGCGTCTGACAGGCAGACTGACGCCGAATCTGTACATCCCGTTTTTCAACGTGACAGTCGTCCTACCCGAGGTAGTGTACTTCATTCTGGCCGCGTTTATTATCGTCGGCGCTGTGAACGCCGTCAATCTCACCGACGGCATCGACGGCCTGGTCTCCGGGGTCTCGCTGCCGGTGGCGCTGTGCTACGCCGCCCTGGCGTTTGTCTGGAGCTACTCCTCCGTAGGCGTCTTTGCGGCGGCTCTGGCCGGTGGTCTGCTGGGATTTCTCGTGTTCAACTATCATCCCGCCAAGATCTTTATGGGGGATACGGGCTCTTTGTTCCTGGGCGGCGCCGTGTGCGCCCTGGCCTTTGCCATGGATATGCCCCTGATCCTGGTGCCTCTCGGCATTATCTATATCTGCGAGACCCTCTCCGACATCATCCAGGTGGCGTACTTCAAGCTAACCCACGGAAAGCGTATTTTCAAGATGGCCCCGCTGCACCACCATTTTGAGATGTGCGGCTGGAGCGAATATAAGCTGTTTTGGGTCTTTACGGCGGTATCGGCCGTATTTGCGGTGATCTCGTATTTTGCCGTACACAACAGATACGGTATATAAGACTGGAAACCGGAAGAAAGAGAACGGAGGTGAGACACCTGGCAAGAGGATATTACGGGCGGCTGCCGGAGATCGACGTTGAGGCGGCGGATGAGCAGACCGTCGACAGTCAGCCGGAGGTCCGGAAAAGAGGAAGAGCCAAACGGGGCAGCATCGATCTGCCGTTCCTCGTTTTGACGCTGTTTATACTGACCATCGGCGTGATCACGGTGCTCTCGGCGAGCTTTGCCAGAGCGTACTACACCACGGGAAGACCCATGCGTATTTTCATGCGCCAGGTGTTCTTTGCCGTCAGCGGGATCGGTCTGATGCTTGTGGTATCACGGGTAAAGCCTGAGTTCATGCGCAAGTGGAGCATGCCGCTGCTGCTGGTCTCCATCCTGTTTCTGGCAGTGGTGCCCTTTGCCGGCATTGAGGAAAACGGCGCCCGCCGGTGGCTGGGCTTCGGCAGCTTCACCTTCCAGCCCTCCGAGATCACAAAGCTGGCGGAGATCCTGGCCTTTGCCCATCTGATCTCCAACTTCAAAAACAAAATGGGCACGTTCAAATACGGCGTACTGCCCTTTGCGGTCATCGTCGTGGTGATCGTGGGATTGCTGATCCTGGAGCCGCATCTGTCCGCGTCTGTGATCATCCTCGGCATCGCCGTGGTGATGATGTGGGCGGGAGGCACACGGGGCATCTGGTTCATCATCGGCATCGTTGCTGTGGCCCTTGCGGGTGTGGTGATCATCTCCGGCATGGGCTATGCCGGCGACCGGATCTCCGCCTGGCGCCACCCGGAGCAGGACCCCCTGGATTCCGGTTTTCAGATCCTCCAGTCGCTCTACGCCATCGGCTCCGGCGGCCTTCTTGGTCTGGGCATTGGACAGAGCAGACAGAAGTATCTGTATCTGCCGGAGGAGCACAACGACTACATCTTCGCCATCTTCTGCGAGGAGCTGGGGTTTGTAGGGGCCATGGTCATCCTGATCCTCTTTGCCATGCTCATCATCCGGGGCTTCTGGATCGCCATGCACGCGAAGAACCGCTTTGATTTTCTCGTCGCCACGGGCATTACCAGTATGCTTGCCATACAGGTATTCCTGAACGTGGGCGTTGTGACCAATCTGCTTCCCAGCACCGGTATCTCCATGCCGTTTTTCAGCTACGGCGGTACGGCCCTGTGGATCCAGCT
>ONVR01000222.1 GCA_900321335.1 uncultured Eubacteriales bacterium
CGGCAGCCGGGTGCGGTGCTCGGCGTTATATTACGCGCCTTGTCACATTAGTGCTGATATCGGGTGCCCGGCAGCCGTCTGCGGTGCTCGGCGTTATATTACGCGCCTTGTCACAGCGGTGCTGATACCCGGTGCCCGGCAGCCGGGTGCGGTGCTCGGCGTTATATTACGTGCCTTGTCGCAGCGGTGCTGATATCGGGTACACGGCGTATAAAACCGGGCGTTTCCGCCTATACTCTCCGTATGGATTGACTAACCCCGGGACCATACGGTACACTGTATCTACATCACTGCAAAGGAGACGATGATCATGGCAGAATTAAAAGGATCCAAAACAGAAGCCAATCTCCTGGCGGCCTTCGCCGGAGAATCTCAGGCCAGAAACAAGTACACCTACTACGCCTCCCAGGCAAAGAAGGACGGCTATGAGCAGATCGCGGAGCTCTTCGAGCTCACCGCCGCCAACGAGAAGGAGCACGCGAAAATGTGGTTCAAGCTCCTCAAGGGCGGCAAGGTGCCCGACACCGTGACCAATCTGAAGGACGCCGCCGAGGGTGAGAACTTCGAGTGGACAGACATGTACCCCCAGTTCGCCGCCGAGGCCAGAGCCGAGGGCTTCGAGGACATCGCAAAGCTCTTTGAGGGCGTTGCCGCCATCGAAAAGGAGCATGAGGAGCGCTACAAAAAGCTCCTGGCCAACATTGAAGGCGGTCTGGTCTTCTCCCGGGAGGGGGACCGGATCTGGCAGTGCCGCAACTGCGGTCACATCCACATCGGCAGGCAGGCCCCCGAGATCTGCCCCGTATGTTCCCATCCCCAGAGCTACTTCGAGCTCAAGCAGGAAAACTTCTGATCACAGCACGGCAAAAGGAGCGGGAGATTTTGAAATCTCCCGCTCCTTTCATACGGTTTACGGGCCCAAGCCGGCGCTCCCCGAAGCGTCCGCCCCGAAAGGGCCGGTTTTTCGTGCCGGGCACCGTCACAAAGGGCGCAGAAATCTGCGGGGAAACGGAGCGTCGGTTGCGTTTTTTCCCTTCTTTTGATAGGCTGTACCCGGAGGTGATCCTGATGGACGCAAAAAAATTTGGCGCCTTTCTCGCCGCCGTCCGCCGAGAAAACGGATTGACCCAAAAGGCGCTTGCCGAAAAGCTCTACGTTACCGATAAGGCCGTGAGCCGCTGGGAGCGGGGGATCGGACTGCCGGACGTGAACACGCTGGAGCCGCTGTCCGAGGCGCTGGGCGTCAGTGTTCTGGAGCTGATTCGCTCAGAAAAGGGCAACGACGGCGGCGACCACACCGCCGAGCTGATCAGCGCCGCCGCTGCGATCCTGCAGGCCAATACCCGCCAGGAATATACGGCAACGGCCCTGGCCATCTTTACAACGCTCGTCTCCGGGCTGCTGTTTTACACCGGGGGTCTGGGCAACTGGGGCGGTTCTCTGTTTTTCGGTGCGCTCCTCTCCGTGGCTCAGGTCAGTCTGTTCTATCTTCTGGAGGGCAGAAAAGACCGGACCAGTCGGATCATCTATACCGTCAGCGGTCTGTTGGCTGTCACGGCCGCCGGTCTGCTGCTTCTGCTGAGCCTGTAAATGCCCCAACACCGCAAAAACCGCGTATGACTCCTCATACGCGGTTTTTCTCCGTTTACTCCGCCAGCAGCCGGGCGATCACCGCCCGGTCCATGACCTCGATGGAATAGCCGTCGATATCGTGGATGAAATACGGCCCCTCGGGAGAGCCGAAGTCCACGATCCCCATGGCCTCATGGCGCCGGTAGGCCGCCGCCACGTCGTCCACCGTCAGGGCAAAGTGGTTATTGGCATACCCTTTTTCATAGGGTCCCGTGTGGCCCTCGTCCGCCCGCAGCTCCAAAAAGCTCGGCCCGTGGCCCGGCACCGGCGTGCTGCCCATCCAGATCAGCCGGAATCCCGGGGGCGTCAGCTCCGCCACAGGCTCCAGATCAAAGGCTTTGCGGTAAAAATCCACCGACTTCTCCAGATCCGCCACACAGATACAGGTGTGTCCCATTCTTGTTTTCACAGTGAGCGCTCCTTTATAGTTAACATAATTCAGTTTACCAATTCGTTATTCGTCGCCCTTGAACATTCCCCGGGAGACGGCCACGGCGACCTTGTAAACGGGATTTTCAAACCGTTTTTTCACCAGCGTCAGGTTCTCCCGGATGGGCAGATGCTGGGGGCAATGACCCTCGCACTTGCCGCATTTGACACACAGGGAGGCGTTGGACCGGATGGCTTTCAGGGAGGTATTCATGACGTATTCCCGCAGGCCGCGGACGTACCCGTCCCCGTAGCTGACGTTGTAGCAGCTGAAGCAGCCGGGGATATCCACTCCCCTGGGGCAGGGCATACAGTACCGGCAGCCGGTACAGGCGATCCGGGAGCCGGCGTTGATGGCCCGGCGGGCCCGCTCGATGACCTCATAGTCTGCCTCGGTAAAGGGCGTGGGATTGGACACGTTTTCCAGATTCTCCGCCAGGACCTCCGGGGTCTTCATCCCCGACAGGACGCAGGTGACCTCCGGCTGGACGTAAAGCCAGTTCAAAGCCCAGCTGGCGGGAGATTTGCCCGTTCCGGCAAACACGGCCTTTGCCTCCCGGCACAGGCCGTCGGTCAGGCTGCCGCCCCGGAGCGGCTCCATGATGATCACGTCAAGGCCCTTGGCTGCGGCATAGTCCAGACCCTTCTTCCCCGCCTGGGAGTGCTCGTCCAGGTAGTTGTACTGGATCTGGCAGAAATCCCAGTCATAGGCGTCCACCAGGGGGCAGAACAGCTCCGTACTGCCGTGGAAGGAAAAGCCGATGCGCCGGATCTGCCCGGCGGCCTTCTTTTCGGCGATCCACGTCTCGATGCCCAGGCTTTTCATCCGGTTCCACACGGACACGTCCGGGAGCATGTGCATGAGATAGTTGTCCACGTGGTCCGTCTGGAGCCGCTCCAGCTCCGTGTTGAAAAACCGGTCGATATCCTCCGCCGTCTTGACCAGGTACACCGGGAGCTTTGTGGCGATCATGATCGAATCCCGGCAGCCGTTTTTGGCCAGGATCTTCCCCAGCAGCGCCTCGTTGCCGGGATAGGTGTAGGCCGTGTCAAAGTAGTTGATCCCGCCCTGGATGGCCGCCAGCACCAGCGCCTGGGCCTGCTCGAAATTGGAGGGCAGGCGCATGCAGCCGAAGCCCAGACGGGAATAGCCGTTTTTATACTCCATAGATCTGTCCTTCTTTTTCCGTCACGCCGCGCAAACGCCGGCGGCGACGGTCCTTTGTTGACTATCATAACAAATTCCGCGAAAAAAGGAAACTATTTCTTTACTTTATCGGGTTTCCGTGTTACTATTTCATCGTGTTAAAACGTTAAATTACAACGGAGGAAAGCAAAATGAAACGCATGAAAACCATTGTGTCCCTTGTGCTGGCCCTGACCCTTGTGTTCTGCCTTGCCGCCTGCGGCAGCAAAAAGGCCGACGAGCCCGCCGCCGAGGGCGGAGACAAGAAAACCTTTACCGTGGGCTTCGACGCGGAGTTCCCGCCCTATGGCTACAAGGACGACAGCGGCGAGTACGTGGGCTTTGACCTGGATCTGGCCCAGGCCGTATGCGACTACTACGGCTGGGAGCTGGTCAAGCAGCCCATCAACTGGGACTCCAAGGACATGGAACTCAACAGCGGCACCATCGACTGCATCTGGAACGGCTTTACCATGACGGGCCGGGAGAGCGAATACACCTGGACCGACCCCTACATCGACAACAGCCAGGTCATCGTGGTCCGGGCTGACGCCGGCATCACCGATTTCGCCGGTCTGGCCGGCAAGGTGGTGGACGTACAGGCGGACTCCTCCGCCCTGGCCGCCCTGACGGACGAGGAGAGCCCGGAGAATCTGGCTCTGGCCGCCTCCTTCAAGCAGCTCCAGCAGGTGGGGGATTACAACACCGCCTTCCTGGATCTGGAGTCTCAGGCCGTTGACGCCATCGCCATGGACGTGGGCGTGGCCAATTACGAGATCGCCTCCCGGGGCGACGGCTACGTGATCCTGGAGCAGGAGCTCTCCACGGAGCAGTATGCCGTGGGCTTCAAGCTGGGCAACACGGAGCTGCGGGATCAGGTCCAGAAGGCCCTGTACGATCTGATCGCCGACGGCACCGTCGGCAAGATCCTGGACAAGTGGGCCGATCAGGTCAGCGCCGACAGCTTCTGCATGGGCAAATAAGCGCCGTAAAACCCAAAGCAGCGGAGTCCCCACCAGACTCCGCTGCTTTATCCCCGGCGGTCCGCCGGAAAAAGCATCGCCCGGCGGGCGGGGTTTTTTCCGACCGATCCCACAGAAAGGACGATTACTTCCATGAGTTTTCTGACGATCATGAGCCAGCTGGGCAGCGGCTTTCTCACCACGCTTCTGATCTTCTGCCTGACGCTGGTTTTCTCCCTGCCCCTCGGCCTGCTGGTCTGCTTCGGGCGCATGTCGAAATTCACGCCCCTGCGGCTGGTGGTCAAGTTTCTGATCTCCATTCTCCGGGGCACGCCGCTGATGCTCCAGCTGCTGGTGGTCTACTTCGGCCCCTATTACGTGGCCAGACTGCCCCTGTCCGGCAGTTGGCGCTTCTGGGCCGTGGTCATTGGATTCTCCGTGAACTACGCAGCCTATTTTGCCGAGATCTACCGCGCCGGGATCGAGGGGATCCCCGCCGGGCAGCATGAGGCCGCCCGGGTACTGGGCTACACCAGGCGGCAGACCTTTCTCAAGATCGTGTTTCCCCAGATGGTCAAGCGGGTCATGCCCCCGGTGACCAACGAGGTCATCACCCTGGTCAAGGACACCTCCCTGGCCTACGCCGTGTCCTATATCGAGATGTTCACCATCGCCAAGCAGATCGCCGCGGCCCAGACCACCATCATGCCCCTGTTTGCGGCGGGCATCTTCTACTACGTGTTCAACTTCGTCGTGGCCTGGGGGATGGAGCGGATCGAGAAAGCCCTTGCCTACTACCAGTAAAGGAGGACGTCCATGAAACTGCTGGAGATCAACAATCTGAAAAAATCCTTTGACAATCTTGACGTGCTCCACGACATCTCCCTGTCCGTGGAGGAGGGCGAGGTGGTGGCCATCATCGGCCCCTCCGGCTCCGGCAAATCCACCCTTCTGCGGTGCGCCACCCTGCTGGAGACCATGGACGCCGGTGAGATGACCTATCTGGATCAGAGGGCCGTCACCACCGTGGACGGCCGGGCACAATACGCCGACAGCGCCACCATGAAGACCGTACAAGGCTATTTCGGGCTGGTGTTTCAGAATTTCAACCTGTTCCCCCACTACAGCGTCCTGAAAAACATCACCGACGCGCCCCTGCACGTGCAGAAGCGGGACAAGGCGGAGGTCATGGAGACTGCCGCGTCCCTGATCCGGAAAATGGGACTGGAGGGGAAAGAGGGATACTACCCCTGCCAGCTCTCCGGCGGACAGCAGCAGCGGGTGGCCATCGCAAGGGCCCTGGCCATGCGGCCGAAAATGCTGTTTTTCGACGAGCCCACCTCCGCCCTGGACCCGGAGCTGACGGGAGAGATTTTGAAGGTCATCCGGCAACTCGCCGAGGAGAAGATGACCATAGTCATCGTTACCCATGAGATGCCCTTTGCCCGGGACGTGGCAGACCGGGTCATTTTCATGGACGGGGGCTATATCGTGGAGCAGGGAGACCCGGTACAGGTGATCTCCAACCCCCAGCACGAGCGTACCCGCCGGTTCCTGGCCCGCTTCAGCGGCTGACCCGGGAAGGACGTTCTTCCGAAACCCTTAAAGAAAGAGGCTGTTTTCCGGGGACCCGGAAAACAGCCTCTTTTGTCTCTGCCGCCAGTTTCAACGATGATTGTCGGACTGCGCATCTGCGTCAAGTTCCGATACGAGCGCCTGGAACGCCGGATTGCTGCGGAGGAAGGTAAACTCCTCGCCGGTTTTCAGATCCGAGATCAGGGCCGGAAGAAAGGATTTTCCAACGCTCTGGACCGTATCGTGGGCGATTCGGTAGAACAGCGGAGAATCTGACAGAATCCACGGCCTCTCCGCCGCCTGCAGCATCTCCCGGATGGCCGCCACACTTCGCTGCTCGTCCTTCTCGTGGAGGGCGAGCTGCAGGCGGGGAACAACGGCCCCGTACTGCCACAGCCCAAAAAGCGACACCAGCTTTTCCATTTTCTCCGCGATCTGATGAGCTTTCTCCCTGTGTCCACAATCCAGCTCCAGTTCCATGAGCTTCATGCAGTAGGTCTGAACGCCGGAAAGGGTTTGAAGAAGCTTGCTTGCCAGGAGAATCGCCGCCTGCTCCGGCTTCTCCTGCTGAATCAGAATATTTGCCTCATAGGGCGTCTTGTCAAACTGGCGGTTGGGAAGCTGCTCCAAAAGAACTGCAGCCCGGTCATAATCTCCCGCTTCCATCGCCTTTCCGAGCAAAATGGAAACGGCCGCGTCTTTTATCTCGTTGTCGCCGCTCTCTGCGGCCTGCTCGATCCATCGCGTGACCAGTTCCTCATATCTCTGCTTCTTTTCCGCCTCCACAGGCGACAGCAAAAGGCCGGCGTTTAAGATATTCGCCGTTGTCAGAAGCAGACTGTCACTGCCTGGATACTCCTGAATCTTCGTAACTGCCATCGCAAAGGCTTTGTCCAGGTTTTCCTGCGAGAGCAAGGCAAGCTCCCGGGAAAAGGCTTCGATTTCAACGTCGGTCAGTGTTTCTCGGAAAGAAAACAGAGTGTCAAGATCAATCTTCAAAAGCCTCGCCAGGGCAGGCAGAAGCGTAATATCCGGAAACGTCGTACCCTTTTCCCATTTATTGACGGCCGGCGTGGAAACGCCAAGCGCATTGGCGACCTGTTCCTGGGTCAACCCGGCAGCCTTCCGGTATTGTTTGATCTGCTCGTTGATCTGCATGGCATCGCCCTCCTTATATTTCCATTATAAACGGGAAGGAACAGATTTCCAATTGACCAATGATTGAATTCTGCGGGAATTTTATTAACCACTCGTTAACTCTTCTTCGCAGCGGAAACCGCGGTTTCCTTTTCCCGGAAAAAGCTCCCCCAGCGCGGGACGGCAGGGAAATAAAGAACCGGCAGGCGCGGGGCC
>ONVR01000102.1 GCA_900321335.1 uncultured Eubacteriales bacterium
CCAGTACGCCGACTGCGCCGAGCGCCTGTACAAGGCGGGCTTTGACATGTGCATGATCCACGGGGCCCACGGCAACCTGATCGGCCAGTTCCTCTCCCCGCTGACAAACCACCGGACGGACCGGTACGGCGGCAGCCCGGAAAACCGCTGGCGCTTCGCCCTGGAGATCATGGAGGCCATGCGCGCCCGTCTGGGCAGTAAAATGGCCATCGAGCTGCGGATCTCCGGGGACGAGATGCACCCCGAGGGCATGCACATCGACGACACCGTCGCCTTCCTCAAGCAGGCCCAGCGCTACGTGGACATGGTGGTGGTCTCCCGGGGCCTGATCGTGGATAAAAACTACAACTTCTACTGCCAGCCCCCCTACTATCACCCCTACTGCCACAACGTATACCTGTCCGAGCCCATCAAAAAGGCCCTGGACATCCCCGTGTCCGTGGTGGGCTCCATCAAAAACTGCGACATGGCCGAGGAGATCCTCGCCGCCGGCAAGGCCGACGTGGTGGCCATGGCCCGGGGCCTGTTCGCCGACCCGGATATGCTCCACAAGGCCCGGCGCACCGGCTCCCAGCAGACGGTAAAGCCCTGCCTGCGGTGCCTGCAGGTGTGCAACAACAACACGGACTACGGCCGGCCCACCTGCTGCGCCATCACCCCGGAGCTGGGCATCGAGAAGTATGCGCAGATCCAGCCCGCTCCCGTGAAGAAAAAGGCCGTCATCGTCGGCGGCGGCGTGGCGGGCATGATGGCGGCCCAGACCCTGCGCAAGCGGGGCCACGAGGTGGTGCTCTTCGAGCAGAAGGACCACCTGGGCGGCCATCTGGTGGATATCTGCCACCTGCCCTTTAAGGACGATATGCGCCAGTACGCCCGCTGGGACGTGGAGGAGACCATGAACTGCGGCGCCGATATCCGCCTGAACACCAAAGCCACGGCGGAGCTGGTGTACAACGAGCACCCGGATCTGGTGTACCTGGCCACGGGCTCCCGGCTGTTCACCCCCAGGATCCCCGGCATCGACCGGGACAACGTCAAGGACGTGATCACCGTGGACAAGCGGGCATGTCCCATCGGTCAGCGGGTGGTGGTCTGCGGCGGCGGCATGTCCGGTCTGGAGTGCGCCCTGGCCCTGGCCATGGAGGGCAAAGACGTGACGGTGGTGGATATGATCCCCGCCGGGGACTTTGCCAAAGAGATCGTCCACTACACCCGGGATATGCTCATGATGCTGCTGAAAAAGCACAACGTCCGCCTGGTGGGCGACAGCAACGTCCGGGAGATCACCGACGAGGGCGTGGTGGTCATGGACCGGAACTGGAAGTGCACCACCTTCCCCGCGGACACGGTGGTCACCGCCTTCGGCATGCGCTCGAACAACGACGATTTCGAGGATCTGCTGTACCTGTGTCCCGACACCTACGTCATCGGCGACGCGGGGGACGGGGTGAAGAACATCCCCAACGCCAACTACACCGCCTTCCACAGCACGGTGATCCAATAACGATCCAAGCAGGTGCAGACACCCTCCGTGGGGAGGGTGTCTGCACCTGTTATATGCAATGCCCCGTATGATTGCCGCCTTTGCGGCAAAGCGCCGGACCGGCTGCCTTTCCCGCGCCCCGTGTTTTCCGGGGCGCGCCTCTCTCCTTTTCCGTCCGGCGGAAAAATCCGCGGAAAACGGTTGAAAAATCGCGGAATTTTTGATAAAATATAGTATTCTTTCTATTTTACTTTACCTTTTGAGGAGGCTGCCGGATGAAGTTCGATATCTGGGAAGTGGTCGGCTACGACAGAGACGCCGCCGTGGCGCTGTGTCGGGACGGGCTCAATCCCCTGATCGCCGTGCTGCTGGCCGCCCGGGGCATCACCGATCCCGCCCGGGCCCACGCCTTTCTCAAATGCGACGAGACCTGTCTGCACGACCCCTTTGCCCTGCCCGATATGGACCCGGCCGTCCGCCGGATCCGCCGGGCCGTTCAGGACGGCGAGCACGTGGCCGTATACGGGGACTACGACGTGGACGGCATGACCTCCAGCTGCCTGATGGCGGACTATCTCCGGCGGGAGGGGCTGACCTGCGAGATCTACATCCCCGGCCGCTTTGACGAGGGCTACGGCATGAACACCGGCGCCATCGACGCCCTCCATCAGCAGGGGGTGACCCTGATCGTCACCGTGGACTGCGGCATCACCGACTGCGATGAGGTGGCCTACGCCGCCTCCCTGGGGATCGACGTGATCATCACGGACCACCACGAGTGCAAGCAGACCCTGCCGGAGGCGCTGGCCATCGTCAACCCCAAGCGGCCGGAGAGCGCCTATCCCAACCCGGCTCTGGCCGGCGTGGGGGTGGCCTTCAAGGTGGTCTGCGCCCTGGCGGGCCCGGAGGGAACGGAACAGATGCTGGACCGGTACGGCGATCTGGTGGCCATCGGCACCATCGCCGACGTGGTCTCCGTGCTGGGAGAAAACCGGTTTCTCGTCCGGCGGGGGCTGGCGGTGCTCAACGCCCGGCGCCGGCCCGGTCTGACCAGCCTGCTCATGGAGGCGGGCATTGAAAACCGGGAGATCAAATCCTCCGACGTGGGCTTCGGCATCGCCCCGCGGCTCAACGCCGCCGGCCGCATGGGCCGGACCTCCCTGACGGTGGATCTGCTGATGACGGAGGACCCCTGCCGGGCCGATCTCTACGCCGCGGAGCTGTGCAACCTGAACCACCAGCGCAAGGAGCTGGTGACGGAGATCTACGACCAGGTCCTGGAGATGATCCACGACCGGCCCGACGGCAATCCGGTGATCCTCCACAAGCGGGGCTGGTATCAGGGGGTGCTGGGGATCGTCTCGTCCCGGCTGGTGGACCGGTACTTTCTGCCCTGCATCATGATCACCGTGGATGAAAACGGCGTGGGCCGCGGCTCCTGCCGCTCTCTGGGCTACTTCAACCTCTACGAGGCCCTCAACGACTGCGCCGACCTGCTGGAGAACTACGGCGGCCACGAGATGGCCGCGGGCATCACCATAAAAGAGGAAAACATCCCGGAATTCCGGCGCCGGTTCAACGCCTTTTACCACCGGAAGGTCTCCATCCCCTCGGTGCCCCGGCTGATCCTGGACTTTGAGGTCATCAAGCCCCGGCTGCTGCGTCTGGAAAACGTGACGGCCCTGGACGAGCTGGAGCCCTTCGGCAACGGCAACCAGCAGCCCCGGCTGTGTATGATGGGGGCGTTTCTCAATTACATGACCCCCGTGGGCGGGGGCCAGCACACCCGGATGCGGGTGACCAAGTGCGGCGAGAGCTTTGACTGCATCTTCTTCTCCGCCCCCATGCAGACCCTCTCCGTCCGGCCCGGCGACATCGTGGACGTGGCCTTTGAGCTCTATATCAACAACTTCCGGGGCCGCCGGAGCGTCCAGTTCGTTGTGACGGACCTCCGGCCCCACGACCCCGGCAAAGCGTAAGAACCCCCTTATGCCGCTCTCCCCGGCGGCAGGGTGAAACCGACAATCCTATTTCAGAAAGTTGTATGCGCTATGGAAAACAAGACCGTTGACATTGAACAGCTTTATCAGCATCTGGAGGAGACTGTCCGCCAGAACAACCCCACCGCCGACCTTGCCAAGATCCGCAAGGTCTTTGAGGTTGCCCGGGATGCCCACAGCCGGCAGATCCGGAAGGACGGCTCCCCCTACATCATCCACCCCCTTGCCGCGGCGGAGATCATCGCGGAGATGGGGCTGGACGACGAGTCCATCGAAGCGGCGCTGCTCCACGACACCATTGAGGACACGGACGTCACCTACGAGGACATTGAGCGCATGTTCGGCAAGAACGTGGCCAACATCGTGGAGGGCGTCACCAAGCTGACCCGGGTCAAGTACACCAGCAAGGAAGAAGAGCAGATGGACAATCTGCGGAAAATGCTTCTGGCCATGGCCAAGGACATCCGGGTGATCCTCATCAAGATGGCCGACCGGCTGCACAACATGCGCACCATGGAGTACCAGTCCCCCAAAAAGCAGCGGGAGAAGTCTCTGGAGACCATGGAGATCTACGCCCCCATCGCCCACCGGCTGGGCATGCAGAAGATCAAGTGGGAGCTGGAGGACCGGTCCATCTACTTTCTGGACCCCATCGGCTACAAGGAGATCCAGGACGAGCTGTCCCGGCAGATGGCCGACCACGAGGACTTTTTCAACAACATCCAGAACCGGATCACCCAGCGGCTCCGGGACGTGGGCATCGAATGTACGGTCTACGGCCGGATCAAGCACATCTACAGCATTTACCGGAAGATGTACTCCCAGAACAAGAGCTTTTCCGAGGTGCTGGATCTGTTCGCCTTCCGGGTCATCGTAAACGACATTGCCGACTGCTACAACGTGCTGGGCTACATCCACGAGATGTTCCGGCCCATCCCCGGCAAGTTCAAGGACTACATCGGCACCCCCAAGCCCAACATGTACCAGAGTCTGCACACCACCGTTCTGGGCACCGAGGGCATCCCCTTTGAGGTGCAGATCCGCACCTGGCAGATGCACCACACGGCGGAATACGGCATCGCCGCCCACTGGAAGTACAAAGAGGGCAAGACCGTGGCCACCACGGACGAGGAGAAGTTCGCCTGGATCCGCCGGCTGCTGGAGTCCCAGCAGGACGCGGACGCCCAGGACTTCTTCCACGATCTGAAGACGGACATGTTCGCCGACGAGGTGTTCGTGTTCACCCCCAACGGGGACGTGATCAGCCTGCCCGCCGGGGCCACCCCCATCGACTTTGCCTACAACATCCACTCCGCCGTGGGCAACAAGATGGTGGGCGCCAAGGTCAACGGGCGGATCGTGCCCTTCTCCCACGTGCTGGACAACGGCGATATCGTGGAGATCATCACCTCCAACGCCTCCAAGGGCCCCAGCCGGGACTGGTTCAACATGATCAAAAGCTCCGAGGCCCGGAACAAGATCCGCATGTGGTTCAAAAAGGAAAAGCGGGAGGAGAACATCCTCCACGGCAAGGCCGCCTTTGAGGCGGAGCTCAAGCGTCAGCTCCTGCGGCC
>ONVR01000088.1 GCA_900321335.1 uncultured Eubacteriales bacterium
ACCGCCAGCAGCGTCTCATCCCCCTGCTTTCGGGTCAGGGCGCCCCGTACCCCGGCGCAGGCGCTCTGCAGCTCCGGGTCGGCAAAGACGGTCCCCGGCTCCCGGCAGGGTGCCCACATACCCTCGGCCGGCGCCGGGTCCGGATCTGTCTGCGCCCCGGTCTCTCTGCGCTGCCCCTCGGAGAGGAGAAAGGTACTCTCCGGCGTAAGGCCCAGCCGGGTCAGGTCAGACCGGGTCAGACGCTTTCCCAGAACCAGCCGGGTGCCCTCCGGCATCATCACACCCACGCTGGCGGTCTGCTGTCCGTTCTGACACAGCAGGCGTGTGATCTGTCCCGTCACCTTTCCGCAGGTGCAGGACAGCAGGGTATACACCCCCTGTTGGGACAGCGTGACCTCACCCACGCTCTGTCCCTGATAAAAAACCTCATAGCGTTCCCGCATAAAAAATCACCTGCGTCATGTATACGCAGGTGATTTCCGTTTTATACCTCTGCTCAGCTGACGGTGTAGTCTCCCCGGACCATGACCACCACGGAGCCGCCGCTGGCTTTGATCCCCGTGTCGTCCGTTACGGTCACATACATGTGGTTGCCGGTCAGGGTGCTGCCGCTGGACACGCTGGTCCCGCTGGTGGTATCCGAGATCTGGCCGCTGGCCACGGCGGAGCCGGACCGGGGCAGGATCTCCGCCCCCGCGCTGCACAGCAGGGACTGGCCGCTGCTCAGGGTCACGGTGGTGAACACGTCCGTTTTGGACACGGCGGAGGAGGAGTTGAGCTTCGATTCCACAGTGGCGGCATAGCTGTCGAGGAGGGTGTCCAGGGACCCCTCCAGCTCCGCCGCGGCGGAATCCGTATAGGTCTTGGCCTGGCTGACGATGTCGGTTTTTACCTTGTTGACGTAGCTCATGGTCACCAGGGGGTCCGAGGCGGTGCCGTAGGTGGTGGCGGCGTAGATGCTGATGCCGGAGACCAGGGCGACGGCCAGAAGGATCCCCAGGGTAAGCAGCCATTTTTTCTTTCGATTCATATATGTACCTCCAGCTTGTGGGGCGGGAGAGCGGGGAACGCTCTCCCCTCCCCGGTCAGTTCAGTCCAAAGCTCACGGCGATGGCGCTGTCCACGGCGTTCATCAGCTCGTCGTCCAGCTTGCCCATCCGCTCCTTGAGACGCTTTTTGTCAATGGTCCGGATCTGCTCCAGCAGTACCACGGAATCCTTGGTCAGGCCAAAGCTCTTCGCCTCCAGAGGAATGTGGGTGGGCAGCCTGGCCTTGTTGATCTGAGAGGTTATCGCCGCGGCGATAACCGTCGGACTGTACTTGTTCCCGGTGTCGTTCTGCACGATCAAAACCGGTCGGATGCCGCCCTGCTCGCTGCCCACAACGGGGCTCAGGTCGGCGTAATAGATGTCTCCTCTTCGAACCACGCAGCTTCACTCTCCGTCAATTATAGGATTCGCGGTTACCGGGCCTTCGGCCTTTTTTATGTAACCGGTACGCTATAATTCTTTCACGAAGCACAAGAAATTATACCGCTGTGAAATTTTTTTGCGGCGTCGGAGGAGGCGCCGCCCCCTCCCTAAACAGTATATTCCGCGGTTTGAAAACGGGACACCCTTTTACGGCTCCGGCTGTCCCTGCCGGAGATAGACCCGGGGCACCCGGGGCGCCACGGCGCACAGCAGCTCGTAGGAGATGGTGCCGGCATTGGCCGCCGGTTCCTCCACGAAAATGGTCTGGTCCCCGTCGGTGCCGAAAACCGTCACCTCGTCTCCGGGGCGCACCTCGGGAAGGTCCGTCACGTCCACCATGCACATATCCATGCAGATCCGGCCGATCTGATCGCAGCGCCGGCCGCGGATGAGCACCTGCATGTGGTTGGACAGCACCCGGTGCAGGCCGTCGGCATAGCCGATGGTGATCACCGCCACCCGGCGGGGCGCGCCGGTGGTATAGGTCCTGCCGTAGCTGACGCTCTGGCCGGGCCGGAAGGGCTTGACCTGGGCAACCCGGGCCTTCAGGCTCATCACCGGCTGCAGATCCAGCTCCGGGGTGGGCTTGTCCGGATAACAGCCGTACAGGGCGATTCCCGGACGCACCAGATCCAGATACGTCTCTTTATAGGATACCATGGCGCCGCTGTTTGTGCAATGCTTAATTGCAAATCGGGCGCCCCAGGCCCTCTCGATCCGCTCCACGGCGGCGATAAAGGCCTCGTACTGCATCCGGGTATAGGCCTCCGCCTCCGGCCCCTCCACGTCCGAGACGGCAAAGTGGGTGAAGACCCCCTCGAAGGCCAGATTCTCCTGGGCCATGGCCCGGGCGATCCGGTCAAAGCTGTCCGCCCCGTCCTGGACGGGGAAGCCCAGACGGCCCATACCGGTGTCCAGCTTCAGATGGGCTTTGACCTTTCCCAGACCGGCGGCGCTGTTCGACAGGGCCTCGGCCATCTCCAGCCCTGTCACCGCCTGGGTGATGTCATAGCGGATCAGGTCCCCGGCGCAGTCCGGGTCCGTGTAGCCCAGGATCAGAATGGGCAGGGTGATCCCCGCCTGCCGCAGCTCCACGGCCTCCTGGATACAGGCCACCGCCAGAT
Source organism: uncultured Eubacteriales bacterium (assembly GCA_900321335.1). Taxonomy (GTDB): domain Bacteria; phylum Bacillota; class Clostridia; order Oscillospirales; family Oscillospiraceae; genus RUG678. The sequence goes on from ONVR01000088.1 coordinate 2,597, forward strand.
ACCCGCAGCCCAGCTCCTCCATGAGCCGGGCCACCCGGACCGCCCCGTGGCCGTAGGCGTTGGCCTTGACCACCGCCAGGAACCGGGTCCCCGGCGCCAGTCTGGCGGCCATGGTCCGGTAGTTGTGCTCCAGGCGGTCCAAGTCGATCTCCGCCCAGGTTCTCATTCGTTTATCCATTGTGTTACGCTTCCTTTTTTAACTGATCGTCACGTCCGCAAAGGCGACGGACAGCATCATTTTTCCGTTTCGGTACACCTCCGCCCGCACCGGCAGGTGGGTCCGGAGGTCAAACCAGGTGCTCTGGGTGATCTGCTCATCGTACCGGGTATTGACGCACAGGGCTTTCCCCTGCTCCGTCTGCTCCCGGGATACGGACTGCACAAGACCGGAGCACCACTGCTCCATAAGCAGCGCCATGACGGACATGGGCCGGATGCCGGGGGCCAGATCCCCCGTGTCAAAGTCCACCCCGTCATAGGTCAGCGTGCAGCTGCCCGCCTCTGTGGTGGCCGTCACGCCCCGGATCAGCTCCGGCTCCGTCACGGTGAGCGTGCCCCGCTCAAGATCGCCCTCGTACCGCAGGCCGAAGGTATAGACCCGCTCTCCATAGTCCGCCGTCACCGTCAGATCCGCCGTCAGGCTTTGGGCCTGCTGCAGCTCCTGCCGGATCCTGGCCGCCTCGTCCTGGCTCTTTCCCCCGCACGCAGTCAGGAAAAGCGCCAGTGTCATCATCAGTGCAAGTACCCGGACTTGCAGCAACTGGAATGCACCTTCATTTCATCGTAGTCTGGATGGCCTGGGCGATCCCGTC
>ONVR01000280.1 GCA_900321335.1 uncultured Eubacteriales bacterium
ACAGCGACGGGCTGCTGGTGAAGGCGGGCTCCGGCGTTATGACGGCGGGAGTCCCTGACTCCTCCGGCGTGCCGGCGGGCTGCACGAAGGACACCCTGACGGCGGATTACAACAGTCTGGAGAGTGTAGAGGCTCTCTTCGCGGCCAATCCCGGCCAGATCGCCGCCGTACTGGTGGAGCCTGTGGCGGCCAACATGGGCGTGGTGCCCCCGGCGGCGGGCTTTCTGCAGGGCCTGCGGGACCTGTGCACGGCCCAGGGCGCGCTGCTGATTTTCGACGAGGTCATCACCGGCTTCCGGCTGGGGATCGACGGAGCCCAGGGCTGGTTCGGCGTCACCGCGGATCTGGTCACCTACGGCAAGATCATCGGCGCGGGCATGCCCGTGGGCGCCTACGGCGGCAGACGGGAGATCATGGAAAAGGTCTCACCTCTGGGCAGCGTGTACCAGGCGGGTACCCTCAGCGGCAACCCCGTTGCCATGGCGGCGGGCATCGCCCAGCTGAAATACCTGGCCGCCCATCCGGAGAAGTATGAGGCCCTCAACCGGAAGAGCGATGCGTTCTTCGCCGCCGTCGGGGAGATCCTGACCCGCAGCGGCCGGGGCTATACGGTCAATCACGTGGGCTCTCTCGGCAATATCTTCTTTACGGCCGAGCCCGTCCGGGACTACGCCGGCGCCAAAACAGCGGACACGGAGGCCTTTGCCCGATACGCAAACTACATGTTCGACCACGGGATCTACTGCGCCCCCAGCCAGTTTGAGGCCATGTTCATCTCCATGGCCCACACAGACGGGGAGCTCAACCACACCCTGGAGGTCATGGACGGATTTTTTAACAAGTGATGGATGAGATCAGATTTGTAAACAACAAATTCATGCGCTGCGGCTACACCACAGGCTCCTGCGCCGCCGCTGCGGCCAAGGCCGCGGCCCGGATGCTGCTGACGGGGCAGCGGGTGGAAAACGTGAAGCTCATGACCCCCAAGGGCATCGAGCTGGACCTGGAGATCGAGGAGATCGCCATGGGGCCGGAGGAGGTCTCCTGCGCCGTCCGGAAGGACGGGGGAGACGACCCGGACACCACCCACGGGGTCCTGGTCCATGCCCGGGTGCGCAGGAGTCCCCAGGGGATCACCATTGACGGGGGCGTGGGCGTTGGCCGGGTCACCATGCCGGGCCTTGACCAGCCTGTGGGCAACGCGGCCATCAACCATGTGCCCCGGCAGATGATCACCGAGAACGTGGCCGGAGAGTGCGCGGCGGCGGGCTATACGGGTGGCATGGACGTGCTGATCTACGTGCCGCAGGGCGAGGAGGTGGCCAAACAGACCTTCAATCCCCATCTGGGGATCGTAGGGGGCATCTCCATCCTGGGAACCGGCGGCATCGTGGAGCCCATGAGCGACAAGGCCCTCAAGGAGTCCGTGGCGGTGGAGCTCAACGTGCTGCATAAATCCGGCTGCGAAAACCTGCTGCTCACCGTGGGCAACTACGGGGACACCTTCGCCGGGGAGGTGCTCCGGGCGGACCTGTCCAAACGGGTCAAGTGCTCCAACTTTATCGGCGACACCCTGGATCAGGCCATCGCCGTGGGGTTCGAGACGCTGCTGCTCATCGGCCATATCGGCAAGACCGTCAAGCTGGGGGCCGGAATCATGGACACCCACTCCCACCACGCCGACGGCCGTATGGACGTGCTGACCACCTGCGCTCTGGAGGCGGGGGCGGACATTCCCGCCATGAAGGCCGTCATGGCCTGCGCCACCACAGACGCGGCTCTGGACGTGCTGGAGCAGGCGGGGATCCTGGAGCCGACGATGGAGGAGCTGGGCCGCCGGATCGGCAAATATCTGGGCCGGAAGCTGGACGGCCATATCCGCTGGGGCTGCATGGTCTTTACCAACAACGAAAAACGCTCCCGTGTCCTGTGCACCTGCGGCGAGGCTCAGGAGCTGCTGAAGATATGGAGTATAAAACATGACGATTGACGCCCACGGAGGCAATACCTTCGCCTACAGCGGGGTGCGGTACGACTTTTCCGTGAACCTCAACCCACTGGGCATGCAAAAGCCCATCCTTGACGCCGTCCGGGACAACGCCGAGACCTTCGACGCCTATCCCGACACCCGGTGCCGGGCCCTGCGCCGGGCAGCCGGGGAGCGGGAGGGTCTGCCGGAGGATTATTTCGTCTTCGGAAACGGAGCCGCGGATATCATCGTCCGGCTGTGCATGGCCTTAAAACCGAAAAAAGCACTGGTGACCGCGCCCACCTTCTCCGAATACGAGGCGGCGGTAACGCTCGCCGGAGGACAGACGGCGCGTTACGCCCTGTCGGAGGCGGAGAACTTTCAGGTCACCCCCGCCTACGCCCAGGCCGTAACGGCGGACACGGATCTGGTGTTTCTCTGCCAGCCCAACAACCCCACGGGGCAGCTGGCCGCTTCCGGCACGGTGGAGGCGCTGCTGGCGGCCTGCCGGCAGGCCGGGGCACGTCTGGTCATCGACGAGTGCTTTCTGGAGTTCACCGGGGGGCAGAGCGCCAAGGCTTATCTGGCGGACAACCCCCATCTGATCCTGCTCAAGGCGTTTACCAAGATGTACTCCATGGCTGGCCTGCGTCTGGGCTACTGCCTGTGCGCCGACAGCGCCGTGACGGAGGCCGTGGCCGCCTGGGGCCAGAGCTGGAGCGTCTCCGCCCCGGCACAGGTCGCGGGGATAGCCGCCTGCGCCATGACGGAGCACCCGCAGAAGACCCGGGCTTATCTGGAGACGGAGCGGCCCTGGCTGATGCAGCAGTTGGGCAGGCTGGTCAAGGTCTACCCCGCGGATGGAAACTTCATCCTCTTCCGGGCCGGTCCGGATCTGTGGCAGAAGTGTATGGACCGGGGCGTCATGCTCCGCTCCTGCGCCAACTTCCACGGGCTGGGAGAGGATTTCTACCGGATCGGCATCCAGTCCCACAGCAACAACCTTGAGCTTCTCCGGACGCTTGAGGAGATCTTTTCGGAAAGCAGGTGAACGCCGTGGCAAAGGTGATCATGGTACAGGGAACGACATCCAACGCGGGCAAGAGTTTTCTTGCCGCCGCCCTGTGCCGGATTTTCAAACAGGACGGTTATTCCGTGGCCCCCTTCAAATCCCAGAACATGGCCCTCAACTCCTTTATTACGGACGAGGGACTGGAGATGGGACGGGCCCAGGTCATGCAGGCGGAGGCGGCGGGCATCAAGCCCTCCGTGCGCATGAATCCCATTTTGCTCAAGCCCACCGGGGATACGGGATCCCAGGTCATCGTCAACGGCAAGGTCCGGGGGGACATGACCGCCCGGGCGTATTTCGCCATGAAGCGGACCCTGATCCCCGACATTATGGAGGCCTACAACTCCCTGGCGGCGGAGCATGATATCATTGTCATCGAGGGGGCCGGCAGTCCCGCGGAGATCAATCTGCGGAAGGACGATATCGTCAACATGGGCATGGCGGAACTGGTGGACGCGCCGGTGCTGCTGTGCGGCGATATTGACCGGGGTGGCGTGTTCGCCTCCCTGTACGGGACGGTGGCACTGCTGCAGCCCGAGGAGCGGGCCAGGATCCAGGGCCTTGTGATCAACAAATTCCGGGGGGACGTGGAGATCCTGCGTCCCGGCCTGGATATGCTGGAGGATCTGACCCACATCAAGGTGGCGGGCGTGATCCCCTATCTGCGGCTGGATCTGGACGACGAGGATTCCCTCACCGAGCGCTTTACCCGGAAAAACGGCCCGTCGCTCATTGACATCGCCGTGATCCGTCTGCCCAGGATCTCCAACTTTACGGACTTCAATCCCCTGGAGCAGATCCAGCAGGCCTCCCTGCGGTACGTGAGCACCGTGGGGGAGCTGGGGGACCCGGACGTGATCCTTCTGCCGGGTACGAAAAACACCATGGACGACCTGAAATGGCTGCGGACCTGCGGCCTGGAGGCGGCCATTCTGAAGCACGCCTCCGCCGGGAAACCCGTGGTGGGCATCTGCGGCGGCTATCAGATGATGGGCAGCCACCTGTCCGACCCGGACGGGGTGGAGGCCGGCGGCGAGATCCGGGGCATGGGCCTTCTGCCCTCGGAGACGGTGTTTATGGGCGGCAAGACCCGCACCCGTGTCACCGGTGAGATCGTGGGCGGTGAGGGTATCTTCGCCGGTCTGCGGGGCACGCCCTTCTTCGGCTACGAGATCCATATGGGCAAGACCACTTCGGAGCTGGGGAGTCTGACCGCCATCGACGACGGCACCGGCCGCCGGCCCGACGGGCTGTTTGCCGGAAACTGCTGGGGCAGCTACGTCCACGGGATCTTCGACAAGGCGGAGATGGCACGGGCTTTCGTCAACTGCCTGCTCCGGGCCAAGGGCCTGGATGAGAACGCCGAGAGCGTGGACTGGGAGGCTCACAAGGAACAGCAGTACGAGCTGCTGGCCGAAAACGTCCGGGCGTCTCTGGATATGGATCACATCTACAAAATGCTCAATAAAACCCTTTGACAGGACCCCTGCCGCCGGAGAGAAAAACGCTCCGGCGGCATTTTTTACGCCTTAGATAAAACGGAGCGGCAAAAATCTTACATTATGACATCTTTTCAAAGCAGGAAAACCCATGGTACAATATACCCATGAAACGATGCCGTTTACCCGGCGAGATAAAGGAGGAAAAAACACAATGGGCAAGGATCTGATGTCGTTTACACCGGAGATCTTTTCTCTCAAGGACAAGGTAATCATGATCACAGGCGCGAATCAGGGTCTGGGCATGGCGTATGCCATTGCGCTGGCCAGGATGGGCGCCGACATTTTTGTTCCCCATTTTACCGAGGACGTGTCCGAGGTCAGGCAGAAGGTGGAGTCCATGGGCCGCCGGATCGGCTTTTCCCGTGGAGATCTGACAGACCCGGCTTACCGGGAAAAGTGCGTGCAGGACTGTATG
>ONVR01000024.1 GCA_900321335.1 uncultured Eubacteriales bacterium
TCGATACGCCGGGACTCATGGCGCTCCGTGCCCACGATAAACAGACCGCCCGCCGCCCGGACGAGTTCGGCCTCCTGATCCGTGGTCTGCTTGTGCTCTCTGAGCTTTTCTCCGTAGAGCTTCCGGGCCGCCCGGATCTCCTCGTCGTCGGTGTCGGCGTAGCCCGTGGCCTCGGCGATGACCTCCTCGGTGTATCCGGCCTTCTTCAGATCGTTGCGGGCCATGAACTCGGCGTTGCCGCCCAGCATGATATCCGTGCCGCGGCCCGCCATATTGGTGGCGATGGTGATGGCGTTCAGCTTGCCGGCCTGGGCCACGATCTCCGCCTCTTTTTCATGGTGCTTGGCGTTGAGGACGTTTGCCGTGAGGCCCTCTTTTTTCAGCAGCTTTGCCAGATATTCACTCTTTTCAATGGAGATGGTGCCCACCAGCACCGGCTGCCCCTTTTCGTGGCATTCCACGATCTGACGGATAATCGCCCGGTTCTTGCCCACGTCGTTTTTGTACACCACGTCGGGGTGGTCAACACGGGCAATGGGCTTGTTGGTGGGGATCTCAATGATATCCAGGTTGTAGATGGCGCCGAACTCCTCTTCCTCCGTCAGCGCCGTGCCGGTCATGCCGGAGAGCTTGTCGTACAGGCGGAAATAGTTCTGGAAGGTGATGGTGGCAAGGGTCTTGCTCTCATGCTCCACGTCCACGCCCTCTTTGGCCTCGATGGCCTGGTGCAGGCCCTCGGAGTACCGTCTGCCGTACATAAGGCGGCCGGTGAACTCATCGACAATGATGACCTCCCCGTCTTTGACCACGTAATCCACGTCCCGGTGCATGATGCCGTGGGCCTTCAACGCCTGGTTGATATGGTGGGTCAGGGTGGTGTACTCCACGTCCGCCAGATTGTCGATCTCAAAATGCGCCTCCGCCTTGGCAATGCCTCTTGCCGTCAGGGTGGCGGAGTGGGATTTTTCATCCACGATGTAGTCGGCGTCGATATCGTCGTCCACCTCCTGTTTTTCATCCATGGAGGCGTAGACGATCTTCCGCAGGGTTCTGACAAAGGCGTCCACCTTGCTGTACATCTCCGTGGACTCGTCCCCCTGGCCGGAGATGATCAGCGGCGTTCTGGCCTCGTCGATGAGAATGGAGTCTACCTCATCCACGATGGCAAAGCTGTGGCCCCGCTGGACCATCTGGTTTTTGTACTTGGCCATATTGTCCCGGAGATAGTCAAAGCCCATCTCGTTGTTGGTGCCGTAGGTGATGTCCGCGGCGTAGGCCTTTCTCCGCTCGTCGCTGGACAGATCGTGGACGATCAGTCCCACGGTGAGACCCAGATAGCGATGCACCTTGCCCATCCATTCGCTGTCACGCCGGGCCAGGTAGTCGTTCACGGTGACGATGTGCACGCCCTTTCCCGCCAAGGCGTTGAGATACGCGGGCAGCACGGCCACGAGGGTCTTGCCTTCGCCGGTCTTCATCTCCGCGATCCGCCCCTGATGAAGCACCACGCCGCCGATGAGCTGCACCCGGTAAGGGCGCATGCCCAGCACCCGGTCCGCCGCCTCCCGGACGGTGGCAAAGGCGTCCGGCAGAATGTCCTCCAGCGTCTCCCCGTCGGCAAGGCGCTGCTTGAGCCACGGCGTCTTGGCCTTCAGCTCCTCATCGCTCAGGGCGCGGTAGGCGTCCTCCATCTCCTCGATTTTTTTGATATAGGGCTCTATGTCCCGGATCTCACGCTCACTGCGGGTTCCGAATAGTTTTGTGAATACACTTTTTAACATCGATCCATTGCCTTTCTTTCAGCATATGTCGGCCGGAAACGGGACACAACGCCCCTGTCTCCGCATAAATCCGTATTTTATAGTATAACACAGAACCGGCCCCAAAAAAAGTATCATTTGCCGTTTTAACGGTTTTTTCACATTTCCGGTTCGTTCAGAGGGTGGGCAGCGGGGGCCGCTTGGGCAGCAGCACCTTGCCGAAGCACAGCACCGTAATGCCGGAGCTGGCCGGGATCTCCACGTCCGCGTCGCTGCGCTCCCGGTTGAGGGAAAACAGATAGATGTTGCCCATGTGATCCTCCACGTACTGCTTACACTTCATGTCCCCGTTGACGAAAAACACGCCCACGTCCCCGTCGTCCAGGTCGTTGGTGCGCTTGACGTACACCCGGGAGCCGTCGAGAATGTAGGGCTCCATGCTGTCCCCGGCGATACGCACGGCGAAATCCGCCCCTCTGGGTACCGCTTTGTCCCGGGGCACCAGAACGTAGTCCTCCCCCTCCGCCGGGGAGGCGTACCCCGCAGCCGCCGGGGTGATATACTCCCGGATATACGTGATCGTTCCCGCCTCTTCTTCAGAGGCAGGCTCTGTCTCCAGCTGCAGCAGGCCGTCCGTCACGTCCGTGACGATCTTCCGCCCCTGTTCCGACAGGGCGTTGAATTTTCGCACCAGTTCCTCCGCCTCCGGGCTCAGATAGCGGCCGTCCTCCCCGTCCCGGCACAGGTACTCCAAAGAGACCTGAAAATAGTCCGCCAGCTTTTTCACGTTGGAGAGCTTGATGTTTTCATACCCCTTGTCGTAAAACTCCACGATGGTCGTATAGGGGATGCCCGTCTGTCGGGACAGACCGCCGCGGGTGATGCCCCGTCTGGCCATGAGGACATCCAGTTTTTCCGTAAAATTCATCGTTTCGCTCCTTTGCTTTTCCAAAGCGTCCGCTGTACGCTCCCCCGGTTTTTCTTTTTTCCCGATGATATTGTATCATAGCCGACGCCTCTTGTAAAGAGAAAACTACCCTCAGTCGTATTTTTGTTCGATAAAATGAGCGCCGCGCTTCAAGCGCGGCGCTGGGTACTGCTTTACGGTTTTATGCCGGCCAGACTATTCTCCAGAACACCCTCACCGGGCTGTCGCTCGTGCCCGAAAAGGATCTCGTAGTAATCCGTGTCCAGCACGTTTTTGGAAAACAGGATCTTATTGGCCACGGTATCCCGGACGGCGGCATAATACGCCTCGTCCACCAGGTCCTCGCAGCCTTCCCGCACCGTGTATTGCCCCGTCTGGGCGTTGTAGCGGGCCCGGTCGGTGATCCAGCTGTAGTCGCCCCACAGCACCAGAGGCGCTGTATCGGAGAGGGCATCCCGGCCCGCCAGCAGGCGGGAGTCGTAAGCCAGCCCCATCAGGTTGGATACGGTGGGCACGATGTCCAGGCTGTACACGGGATCGTCCACCACGATGGGCTCCTCCCCCTCCAGACAGCCGCTCCAGATCAGGAGTGCGCTGTGATCCCGGTCCCAGGGCGCGTCGCAGGAAAAGCCGTACAGGTCCTCCAGCGCGGAGCTGTATTCCTCGGAGGGCAGGGATTCCAGGCCATAGGGGTAGTGGTCCGTTCCAAGCACGATCACGGTGTCCTCCGCGATCCCCGCCTCCTCCAGCCGGTCCAGCAGATAGGTCATGGCGCTCTCCAGCTCCAGATTGGCCGTCAGGTAGGCCTTGACGCTCTCGGGGGCGTCCAGTTCCTCCACCTGCTGCTGGTGTTTCTGAGACATGGCGTTTCCCTTCCAGTTGTACTCGGCGTGGCCGCTGACGGTCATGTAGTAGATGCTGAAGGGCCGGCAGTCGATATAGTCGTCCACGGTGGCCTCCATGAGCTCCAAGTCGCTCTCGGGCCACTGCTCCGTGATTTTATCTTCCAGGCCGTTGCCCAGGCCGATATACCGCTCGTATCCCAGGTTCTCGTGGGTGAGGTCCCGGTCATAGTAGGTATAGGTGTGGGGGTGATAGGCCCGGCTGAAGTAGCCCAGGCGCCGGAGCTGGTTGCCCAGGGTGAAATACATGTTGTTTTCCGCACTCTCCAGCATACTGCTCACACCGTAGGTGGGCACCAGGCCCGTCAGGTTGGAGTATTCCCCGGTAGAGGTGCTGCCGCCCCAGGCGGGCTGGTAGTAGTCGGTAAAGCAGATCCCCTTCGTGTACATCCGGTAAAGCGTCGGCGTGAGTACCGGATCAATGACCTCCTTGCTGAATGCCTCCGCCGTGATGAAGATCAGATTTTTGCCGGAAAACAGGCCCGTGTATTCGTTCTGCCGGGACGGGGTCAGGGTGGCCACATAGCTGTGGGTGGCGGCGACCGTCGGATCCGTTTCCGTCTGGCTGAGGGCGGCAAAATCCAGCTCCAGGGCGTTATCCCCGTACTCCTTCGCCGCCTCCGGTTCCGGCTCCTGCGGCTGATTCGGCTCCGCCGGTCCGTCGGCCTTCGCCGTTGGTTCCTCGGTGGGCACTGGTTCCGGCTCTGTGGCGGGAAGACTTCCAGCCCCGGGACGCTGGGTCTCTGCCTGGGGTGCGGGGTCCGATACCCGGAAACTGCCGGAGGCGCCGTTGCCGAACAGAAGATACTCCAGATCCAGCCGCGTACCCGTGAGCAGGCCAAAGGCCGTGGTGGCGGTATTGAACTCATAGCTGGCTCCGTACCGGCTCCGGGCAACGGAATTGAGCGCAACCGAACCCCGTCCGGCCAGGAAGAACGCCGCCGCCAGCACTGCCGCAATCGTCCTGCTCTTCCAGGTCTCCCCCGTCAGGGGCAGAAAACCGAAACGATACAGCAGGATCACCGCCGCAAGGGGCACGAACAGCAGGGGAAGCGCCCAGATCCGCTTTGCGATCTGGCCGATCATGGTACCGAAAAATCCGCCCACCACGCCCTTGGCACCGGTGAGAACGGAGAGCGGCGACATGTAGTTTTTGAAAAAAGCCCTGCAGTAGAATTCCACGCCGAAAAACACGGTCACGATCCCCAGAAGCACGATCAGAACGACGAAGTTGACCCGCCGGGAGCGGGTCGCCGTGACCAGCAGGGAGATCACCCCCGCTGCCGCCGCCGAGAACAGAACAACGTACAGCAGGGTACCGGCCGCAAGGGTCCTGCCGCCGCCGAGAATCAGCAGCAGCTCCAGCCACAGCAGAGACAGCCACACCGTCACCGGCAGAGCCCATCTCCCGGCCTGCCCCGTTCCGTCCGTTTTGTGCAGTATTGCAGTCAGTTTCTTCATAGGGCACGCTTCTCAATCCACTGGATTTCCCGACAGGCAAAGCTGACAGGATCGTCTTTTTTGATTATATCACTTTTTGTCGATTTTTGTAGAGACAGTTTGGAAAAAACAGGCTGTTTTTCTCCCGGCGGGCAAAAACCGCACGGCTTTCGGAAAGGCCGTGCGGTTTTCATTGGTATGGTCCGGTTCAATCGTTCCGGGCTGTTATTCTCCGGCGGATTTCTGCCGGATGATATGGGCGATCAGATCCACGGAGCCGTCAAACCCCAGATAATCCGTGTTCAGGCACAGATCGTAGTTCTCCAGATCGTCCCAGGTCTGGTTGGTAAAGGCCTCATAGTAATAGGCCCGGCGACGGTTGGTCTCCTTGATGAGCTTGTTGACCTTCGCCTCGCTTTGGATCTGGTACTTGTTCATGATCCGCTCCCGGCAGGAGTCCAGACTGGCGCAGGTGAAGATCCGCAGCGCATCGGGTCTGCCCCGCAGGATATAGCTGGAGCAGCGTCCGAAGAAGATGGCGTTTCCCGTCTGGGCGATCCGCAGGATCTCCCGCTTCTGGGCCTCCCGGAGGCTATCGATGTCCTCCTTCTCCCGAATCGCCGGGATCCCCTCCCGGACGTTGATGGCAGTGGTATCCATGAACATGGCAAGCAGACCGGAGTGGCGGTTTTCCTGCTTTTTCACCTCATCCTGGCGGGCGATGGGCAGCACGTCCAGCTCCAGGGACAAGACGGCGTTTTTATAGGGGTCCTTGAGTTTGTTTTCAACGTCTCCGTCGTCTTCGTCGTAAAACGCCAGGGTCGCCTGCTTCAGATCCACGCCGGAATCCGCCACCGCTTTCTCGATCAGCTCCCCGTCGTAAACCGTGTAGCCCAGGCGCTCAGCCAGAGCGTAACCCATCTCGTTGCCGCCGGAGCCATAGAGTCCATTGATGGAAATCAGCATATTCATACCTCCTCAATGCGAATTGTTTCCGCCCGCCGGACAGCGGCAGGCCTGGCTGTCCATAACATCAGAAACCAAACAGGTGGAACCAGGCCGGGAAGCCCACGGCGATGATGAGGATCATCAGCAAAGTGGGTACCAGGCCGGCCTTGAACAGATCCATGGCGGAGTAGTAACCCGCGCCGTGGGTGTAAAGGTAGATGGGCTCGGTGTACAGCAGGGTGATGGTGGCGCCTGCCCAGAACACGGGGATCATAGCCAGGGCCAGAGTGTGCTCCGCCCCGACGATCTGGGCAATGCCGATCATGATGGGCACGAAGATAGCTGCCACGGAGGGCGCCGTGGGGATCAGCACACGCAGGTAGCAGACCACGAAGCCCACGATGAGCATGACGGGGAAGATCCCCATGCCGCCAAGCCCCGCAAAGAACTTGTCGGCGATCCAGGTCATGGCGCCGGTGCTGTTGACGCAGCCCATGGTCACGGCAACGGAGCCCACCATCATCAGCAGGTTCCAGTCGGCCTCACGGACGTAGGACTTCCAGTCCATCAGGTCGATGCCGGGCATGAACATCAGGAAGAAGGCACAGCCGGCCACCACGGTGGTGTTCAGCGCCGGCACCCAGGTGCCCGCAAACCACAGCAGGATCGTCAGCACGATGATGACGATGGCCTTTTTCTCCTTGCCCTCCATGGGACCGAGCTTTTCCTTCTCCTCGAAAACGGCCTGCTGCGCCTCAACGGGCATGGACTCGGGCTTGAAGATGGCGATCAGGGAGATGCACACCAGCAGGCACATGATCAGCGCAAAGGGCAGGCACATGACAAACCACTGCAGGAAGGAGACCTCAATACCGGCAGACTGCAGCAGGCTCTGGGCGATCAGGTTGCCCGGAGAGCCGGCCGGGGAGATAAAGCCGCCGTTGCCGCAGGCAAAGGGCAGGCCGATCATCAGGCATTTGCCCAGCTGAGACTGACCGGGCTTGAGGCCGGCGGACTTGAGGAACATGAAGATGATGCCGTAGAACATGATCAGCGTTCCGAAGTTGCTCAAGAAGCCGGACATGAGCGTTGCGATAAACAGGAAACCAAAAACAAGCACCTTGGGGTTGCCCTTGGAGACCTTGGTGATCCAGGCGGATATCCGCATGGGGATGGTGGTGTTGGACAGGGCGCCGGTAACACCGAAGCAGAAGAACACGAAGAAGAAGCTCGTACCGCCGAAGTCGGCGTAGACCTGTCCAAGGGTCGTAATGTCAAAATACGGCAGCAACACCATCAGCACCAGGCAGGACACCGCAAGGGGCGCCACCTGGCAGACGAACAGGACGATGGCGCCGAGAAACACGCCGATGGACGCCATGCCCGCCTCGGTCAGCCCCTCAAAAGGCGGCAGCAGGACGAACAGGGCGATGAGCACCACAGCCACGATAAAGCCAATGATGCGTTTGGGGGCTACTTTGGGGGCTGTTGCGGTAGATTTGTTCTTTCTGTTCATAGAATCAAGCCTCCTGATTCAGTTTCCAGAGCCTCGTTCAGCCGTTGGCACAGGTCAGGCCGCCGTCTACCACACAGACGGCGCCCGTGATCATACGGGCCGCGGGAGAGGCCAGGAACACGGCATAGGCGCCCAGTTCAATGGGTTCGCCGAACCGGTGCATGGGCATGTTCCGGTCGATCTGCTCAAGGAAACTGGGGGGAAGATCCGCATCCAGATCCGAGTGGAAGGGGCCGGGGGCGATGCAGTTGACCCGGATGCCCGCGTCTCCCAGCTCGATGGCCAGATAGCGGGTAAAATGGTCAAGGCCGGCCTTGGCGGTGTGGTAGGGCGGATTGGGGTGGTCCTTGCCGCCGCCTACCCGGTGGCCGCCCACAGAGGAGGTGTTGATGATGGAGCCGCCCCGTCCGGCCTGTACCATATGGGGCGCGAAGGTGTGGATCATGTTGGCCACGCCGTTGAGGTCCGTGTTGAGGACCCGGTACCACTCCTTCATGCCCTCGTCCTGCAGGAAGGGGGTGGTGGTGGCGACGCCGGCGTTATTCACCAGCACGTCCAGATGATCGAAGAAGGCGAACACTTCCTGCTCCGCCTGCTTGACGCTGTCAATATCGGAGATGTCCACCCGGATACAGGTGGTGCGCACGCCGTATTGGGCGAGATCCTCCGCCACGGCGTCACCCATGGGCTTGTTCCGGCACAGGATGGCCACGTTGGCCCCCGACTGGGCAAAAGCCGTTGCGATGCCCTTGCCGATGCCCCGGTTGCCGCCGGTGACGACCACGTTGAGCCCTTTGACGCTGAAGGCGTCCTCCATTGAGGTGATGGGGGGCAGATGTACGATGGACATATACAGTTCCTCCTTTTCAAATGCGTCTCCCCAGAGGGGAGGGATAACTCCCGATTCGGATCAGCCCTTGGTGTCCAGCTCTTTGGGCATGAAATACACGCCGATGATCCAGACCACAGAGGCGATGCCGAGAATGATAAAGTAAACGCCGCGATTGGCTCCGGCGATGGCGGAGGCCACATAGGTGGGCAGCACCACGCCGCCGAGGAGCTCCAGGGTGGCGATCAGGCCGCCGGCCGTGCCTGCGTAGAGGGGCCCGATGCCGGGCAGGCGAATGGCCACGGAGAGAATCTGGGCCATGCCGCTGCCGAAGGTGTAGCCCGTGAGCACCAGGCCCACGTACAGCCAGATGCCGGGCAGGCGCCAGGCAAAGCAGCAGCCGAGAACGCTCACGGCGCCGCAGATCATCAGCACCAGCCGGAACTTACCGGTTTTCAGCGAGATGGTGGGGGTCAGCAGGCTTCCCAGGAGGTTTCCTACCATGAGGAAGGCTCCGGCCACACCGGCCGCTGCCTCCGTAAAGCCCCGCTCCGCCACCAGTGCCGTGGGGATGGATGAGCCCATGCCGGTCATGGCGCCGTTGAGGCAGAACATGACCAGGGCGGCCACCCACACATGGCGGTTTTTCAGGGCGGTCACAAGCGCCTGCCCCAAAGTCACGCTCTGGGCGGGGGCGGCCTGCTCGCCGCTTTCTCTGCGCTCCCGGACGCCGGGCATGACCACAA
>ONVR01000310.1 GCA_900321335.1 uncultured Eubacteriales bacterium
GCAGCGGAAACCGCGGTTTCCTTTTCCCGGAAAAAGCTCCCCCAGCGCGGGACGGCAGGGAAATAAAGAACCGGCAGGCGCGGGGCCTTTGGCCCACGCGCCTGCTGTCTGTTTTTGCTATACCCGCATACCCGATCGAGAAGCAGTGTCTATTTCATCACCAGTCCCGGCTACGCCGCAAATCTGCTGCAGCTACACCCGCATACCCGACCGAGAAGTAATGTCTATTTCATCACCAGTCCCGGCTGCGCCACAAACGTGTAACAGCTATACCCGCATACCCGACCGAGCAGTAATGTCTATATTACCACAACTCCCGGCTACGCCGCAAAAGTTCTTTGCATACTTTCTTTCAAGAAAGTATGTTGCCCTCCACGCCGATGGTAACGACCTTCAGGGGAATGTCCTTACCGCTGGCCTCGATGGCCTTCTTCACGGCAAACTCCATCCCGCCGCAGCAGGGCACCTCCATCCGGGTGAGAAGGATATCCTGAATGTCGTTGTTGGCAAAGATCTGGGTGAGCTTGTCGGCGTAATTGACCGCGTCCAGCTTGGGGCAGCCCACCAGGGTGATCCGTCCTTCCATGAACTCCCGGTGGAAATCCCCGTAGGCGTAAGCCGTACAGTCCGCCGCAATGAGCAGTTTCGCGCCATCAAAGAACGCCGCATTCACCGGCACCAGCTTGATCTGGCAGGGCCACTGATTCAGCCGGCTTTTGACCGTACCGGCAGACTCTTCCTTCTCTGCCGTCTGGGCCATGACCTTGGGGGCGGAGCCTGGACATCCGTGATGTACGGGCGCAGCGGCCTTTCGCGCCGCCATGTTCTTTTCCACCGCCGCCCGGTCGTAATCCGCCGCCTCCCGCTCCTCAAAGGAGATGGCGCCGGCGGGACATGCGGGCAGGCAGTCCCCCAAACCGTCACAGTAGTCGTCCCGAAGCAGCTGGGCCTTTCCGTCCACCATGCCGATGGCGCCCTCGTGACAGGCCTCGGCACAGGCGCCGCAGCCGTTGCATTTATCTCTGTCGATCTTTACGATCCGTCTTTTCATGGTATCGCTCTCCCTTCCGGTTTTTTGTTTTCTGTCTGTATTATAAACCGGATGTGTCGGCTCGTATGTTGGAATAACAACATGCCCGCAGATTTCAGCTCCGGGCAGGAATCTTTCCCAGCTTGGCCAGATATGCCTCCAGCTCCTGCGCCACCAGCTCCACCGTCCGCAGGCAGCGGTTCTCCTCGGTCCTGTACATCCCCTGCAGGGTCTCGCAGCATTCCGTCCCCAGCCGTTCCGTCACGGCGGCGTAAAACGCCCCGCACAGGGGGCCGAAGCCCTCCGTGGCGTGGGCCTTTTCTCCCACACACATAACACTGAGCACCGCCATGGCCCCGCACAGGGCCCCGCAGGTCTTCTTCGCGCCGAAGCCGCCGCCATAGCCGCTGACCAGACGCACCGCATCCGCCGGCAGGCCCAGACCGTAGGCGTCGTTTGCCGCCAACAGCACCGTCTCGGCGCAGTTGTAATCCTTCTCCAGGTAATACTCCCTGACTTTCTCCAGTAACATCCTTCTGTTTCTCCTTTCCCGTTTTTATGGTTTATAGAAATTATAAGGCCCGGACCCGGCCCTGTCAAACGGGATCCAAAAAGCGTCGAGGTCGGTTTTATGAAATAATTTCCATTTTCGCCCGCTGTTTGAAATTTTCCGAAATCCCGCTCATGTTTTTGCCCCAAACGGTCAATACTAATGCCGTAACGATGGGCAGTCCCGGTTTTTCAAATCTGCCGGGCTTCCGGAAAGGATATGCAAACATGAAAAAAGCAGTTTCACTGATCTGCGCCCTCGTCATCGCGCTGCTGCTCACCGGCTGTCAGGCGGATATGAAAACCAGCACGCCCAAGGGCAGCACCAACAGCGTCACCGTGGACACGGAGGACAAGCAGAATACCGACGGCTCCGGCTTCGGCAAACAGGACACCGGGGATACCGGCGGCACCGTGACCGGCAGCAAGCCCGCCGGGGACCAGAACGGCGGCAAAACCGACAACGACACCGTGCTCGATTCGGTTCTGCCTGACGACGCCGAACCCCACGACACCACGGAAAACGGAGACGTGGAAAACGGCCCCTATGACAGCGGCGAATACAAAGAGGGCGTGGACGTGGACATGGAGATGGACACGGGCACCCAAGAGGATGAGGCCGAAAAAATCGTCGAATGACCGTACCATACCCCAGGCGGAGC
>ONVR01000011.1 GCA_900321335.1 uncultured Eubacteriales bacterium
CGCCTCGTCGAGCCGGCGTCTGACCGCAGCCGGAGCGGGTACGTCGGACCAGGGAATGAAATTGTCCTGCATCACCAGGTCAAATCCTCCGTGGAAGGGGATGTTCCGCTCTGAGAGCACCTGAGACAGGGCGGCACATTCGCTTCCGGTGGCCTCCCCGCAGGTGAATACGCCGAAGACCTGCTGACCGGCCAGGCCCGTCAGTTCCAGTTTCCCGATAAAATCCGCCGCGATCCCCGGCAGGGTGTAGGCAAAGGTGGGCAGCACGAAGCCCAGATACGGATCTCCTGAGATGTCATAGTGAAAGTGTTTGTCCCGCATGGCAACGCCGATGGAGACGCACCGGTCTCCCAGCGCCGCAGCGATCCGCTCGGCGGCCCGCTGGGAGTTCCCTGTGGCGGAAAAGTAAAAGATCATAGCGAGAAGTCCTCCCGTAATGGAATCAATGGATCAGAAGCCGGTGGGTCTGCCACTTGCCGCTGGCGTAGTAGCCAAAGCCGATGGCCGCCGTGACGAAGCCGGCGACGGCGCTGCCGTACCAGAAGCCGTAGATGCCGTAGCCCATGACCACGCCGATAAGCAGCGCGACGCCAACCCTGGCCACCACACCGTCCATGATGCCGATGATAAAGCTCAAAGTCGCGTTGCCCACGCCGTTGATGACCGCGTTGAAGGGCGCCATCAGGGCAAAGCAGAAGAAGTAGACCACCAGAACGACCATATACCGGGGAGCCCACTCCAGAACGGCGGCGTCCGAGGTGAAGATGGAGAAGATGAGCCGGGGGGCCAGCAGGAAGATCAGGGACAGCACCACCGCCACTGTCAGACCCACGACCAGGGCGACCTTGACCACCTGCCGGACCCGATCCATTTTCCCGGCGCCCAGGTTCTGGGCGACCATGGAGGCTCCGGCGGCGCTGATGGCGTTGGTGGTGATGCTCATGATGTTGCGCAGCTTGTTGCCCACGCCGGTGACGGCGGAGACCACTACGCCGTAGGTGTTTACGTAGGAGTTGACGAAGAGCATGGAGATCATGATGGCCGCGTGCTGTACCGCCAGGGGAACGCCCAGACGGACCATGGCCTTGATGGAGACGGGGTCGATGGCGAAGCTTTTGAGCTTGAAGTCAAAGCCGAACCGGTCCCGACGCCGGAACAGGTAGACCAGAGAGATGATCACGGAGATGGCCTGCCCCATAACGGTAGCCAGAGCCGTTCCAAAGGCGTCCCAGTGGAAGACGGCTACAAACAGCACATCCAGCACCAGATTGGAAACGGCGGCGATGAATACGAACAGCAGGGGGTGCTTGGAGTCGCCCATGCCCCGCAGAACGGCGGCCACGGTGTTGTAGCCGAAGGTGAACAGGAACCCGGCAAAGCAGGTGATGGCATAGACCCGCGCCCCGGCGTAGGCCTCCTGGGGCGTGTTCAGCAGGCCCAGCATCCAGTCCGTGCCGATCAGAGCCAGAATGGTCATACCGATGGCCAGCAGACCGCAGAAGGAGAAAGAGGTGCCGATGGCCCGCTTGACACCTTCCCGGTCCCCGGAGCCCACAAACTGGGCGATGAGGATCTGGCTGGCGCTGGCAAAGCCCATGGCCACGTAGAGAAACAGGGAGACCAGATCTCCGCCGCAGGAAACGGCGGACAGACCGGTGCTGCCGACGAACTGACCGATGACGATCATATCCACAATGTTGTACACCACCTGCAGGAGGTTGGCCAGCATAAAGGGATAGGAAAAACGCAGCAGCTGCTGCGCCACGTTGCCTGTCGTCAGGTCGTTGATCATGGACTTTTCACTGCTCATGGGATCACTTCCGAAAAATACTGATTAACTTTTATTCTAACAGATTTTCTGTGGGAAGGCAAGAAAAAACCTCCGGGGGTTTTCATACCCCGGAGGTCCTTTTATCAGTGCTCGGGATCGGCGTCGTGGTCATCGTCCATGTAGTCGTAATCGTCCATCACGTCGTGGTCGTGATCGGGCGGCTCATGGTCGTGGTCAGGACCGTCGTGGCCGTGAACGTCCAGACTCTCCCGGTTGTACACGCGCTTTTTGATGCGCTCCTCCTCAATGAGATCGGAGATCAGCGCCTTGACCTTTTTGGAGTTTTTGATGTTTAAAATGTCAAACTCCTTCATGGAGGCGTCGGAGCTGCAGCAGTGAATGGTGCCTATGCCCAGCAGCCGCTGCCCGAAGCTCCGGCGCAGCGTCAGGTCAATGATGCGGTACAGGCGCACCTCATCTTCAAAGGTGGTAAAGACGCCTCGCTTGATGTAAAGACGCTCCGCATCCAGGGAGTATTTGGTAAATGACCAGGGGAGCCCCAGAAACGTGCGTTTTCTGTCTTTCCAGATAATATCCATGATCGAGATCACCTCATCCGGTTATTTTTCCCTATTGTATCACAGTTGTATCGGTTTTTCCACCGGAATCGGGAAAAAATTTCACAGGTTTCCGGCCTGCGCAAAAAGGTGGTCAAAGGCGCGCAGATGTGGTAAAATAATACCAATAAGACGCAATGCGGCGGCCTGCACCGGGCAGAACGGGGCAGGGACGGCGAAAACCAGTTTCAGGGGGGCGGAACAAATGTTCAAAATACTCGTTGCGGAGGATGACGCGGAGCTGCGGCAGCTTTTCTGCAAGGTCCTGACCAAAAACGGATACATCTCCATTCCCGCCGCGGACGGACAGGAGGCCCTGGACGTACTGGACCGGGAATACGTGGATCTGATCGTCTCGGATATCATGATGCCGAAGATCGACGGCTACGAGCTGACAAAGCAGCTCCGGGAGGCGGGCATCGCTGTGCCGATCCTGATCATCACGGCAAAGGGAAGCTTCCGGGATATGCAGCTGGGCTTTGACTTCGGCGCCGACGACTATATGGTCAAGCCCATCAACGTCAACGAGATGGTGCTCCGGGTGGGGGCGCTGCTCCGCCGGGCCCAGATCATCAACGAGCGGCGCCAGACCATCGGCGATACGGTGATGGAGTACGATTCCCTGACGGTGTACACAGACGGGGACAAATACATCCTGCCCCAGAAGGAATTTATGCTGCTGTACAAGCTGGTGTCCTATCCGGGACATATCTACACCCGCCAGCAGCTGATGGACGATATCTGGGGCGTGGAGACGGAGACGGATCCCCGCACGGTGGACGTTCACATCAACCGGCTTCGGGACCGGTTCCGGGACAACCCGGATTTTGAGATCGTCACCGTGCGCGGCATCGGATATAAGGCGGTAAAGAAAAATGAAAAATAAAGGAAGCCGCAGCCTGCGGATCTATTTCACCCTGGCGGTGTTTCTGATCCTGACCTTCGCCCTGCTGTGTACGGCCCTGCTGGGGATGCTGTTCCAGCAGGTGGCGGATCTGGAGACGCTGCTTCTCAAAAGGCCGGTGCTCATGCTCCTGCTGCTCTACGGCGTGAGCCTGATCATCAGCACGTCTGTGCTCAGTGTGGTGTTCAACAGCATCATCCGTCCCATGACGAGGCTCAGCAACGCTTTCCGGCAGGTGGCTAAGGGCAATTTCGATATCGCCATTGAAGAGGAAAGCGGCATCGAAGAGATCAGCTCCATGTACAGCAACTTCAACAGCATGGTCAAGGATCTGGGGGCCAACGAGACCCTGCGCAACGATTTTATCGCCAACGTGTCCCACGAGTTCAAAACCCCCATTACGGCCATCGAGGGTTATGCCACCCTTCTGCAGGACAAGAGCCAGTCGCCCCAGGATCAGCAGGAGTGCATCGAAAAGATCCTGTTCAACACCCGGCGGTTGTCCAATCTGGTGGGGAACATCCTCATGCTCTCGAAGATCGAAAACCAGTCCATCTCCTCGGAAAACGGCAATTTCCTGCTGGACGAGCAGATCCTTCAGGTGGTGGTGGGGCTGGAGCGGGAGTGGTCGGAAAAGGCCATTGAATTCGACGTGGATATGCCCAAGACCCGGTATTACGGCTATGAGAGCCTGCTGACCCAGGTCTGGTCCAACCTGATCGGAAACGCCATCAAATTCAGCTATCCCGGCGGCATCATCGGGATCCGGATGACGGTGGACGCGGACGATATCGCCGTGAGCATTACAGACCACGGAGTGGGCATGGATGAGCAGACCCAGAAGCACATTTATGAAAAGTTTTACCAGGGAGACACCTCCCGCAAATCCGAGGGCAACGGCCTGGGACTGGCCCTGGTGGCCAAGATCGTGGAGTACTGCGGCGGCACCATCGACGTGAAAAGCGCCCTCGGCGAGGGCTCCTGCTTTACGGTGACCCTGCCCCGGATCATCACAAAAAATGTCCGCATGTGAGCGAGGAAAGAATCAAAGCGCCGTTTTGTGACGGATCCTGTCACAAAACGGCGCTTGCAGTCTAAAAATCGCTCTCGATCAGCGAGCCCACGTCCAGCAGGGGGAAGCTGTCAAAGAATTTCAGATCCAGTCCCCGGCTCATGATAAAGGTCACGATCTCGTAGTAGTCCGGGTGACGGGACAGATCGCCGCAGAAGAGCATGGTGTTTTCCACCCGGCCGGAGGCGCCGCCCAGAAAGCCCGTGTCAAAGCCCGGCAGCTCCACGTGGCCCGGGGTGACCTTCAGCACGTCCAGATCCGCCAGACCGGAAAGGGTACGGTAGATCCCCTCGTCGGCGGTGATGACCGACCGGCCGTCCACCACCACGAGATTGCACCTGGTGTAGCCCTGCTCCACGTGGACAGGCGTTTTCCCCATCTGTCGGGCTTTTTCCAGGATCTCCGGGGCCGTGATCTTCAGGTTGTGGATCAGGTACTTGTCCAGACACGCGGCGCAGTAGGCGGCGTTTCCCGGGTAGGCGCTGCCCACAGACCCCTTGGGTGCCCGAATCAGAGGCGCGTCGGCCTCGACCCCCATTTTGCACAGAAACAGGTCCGGATGGGAGGTCACGGCGCCCCGGATGCCGGGGTCCTGCTTGAGCACCACGGTATTGATCTCCTTTTCCCAGAGATAAAAGAGAATATTCTTTGGAATATAATTGGCTGTGTACACGTTTCCCATAAGTAACGCTCCTTGCTTTTTATACAATTGTAAGATCTGCCAGATCCGCCGGAATATACCCGGCCAGGGCGGTGGGGGACAGAAGGATCTGACAGCCTCGGGCGCCGCCGCTGACGGCGATCTCGTCGTAGAGGACCGCGGTCTCATCCAGCGCGGTGGGGTAGCGCTTCTTCATGCCGATGGGACTGCAGCCGCCCCGGACGTAACCCGTCAGGGACAGCAGCTGCTTTACGTGGATCATTTCGATGCTCTTTTCCCCGGCGGCCCGGGCGGCTTTCTTCAGATCCAGCTCGCTGTCGATGGGTATGCAGAACACGTAAACGGCGCCCTTGGGGCCCTGGGTCACCAGGGTCTTGAAGATCTGCTCCCGGGGCAGAATGTCCTCATGCCCCAGGGCCTTGCCCGTGGGATCATCCTCCGTATAGGCGTAGGTGTGGACCCGGTAGGGGATCCGCGCCTGGTCCAGAAGACGCATGACGTTGGTTTTGACGGCCTTTTCCATAAATGATCACCTCATATGCAGCAACCCAACTTTACCACATCCGGAGGGGAAAGACAATCCCGACGGGGCCGGAAATACCGGGATTTTGACGGATAGTCCTCTATGAATTTTCTCATAGAAACGGAAAAAGGGGATCGGGAGAATTGTACCAATTGCAGAAATATTGCTTTAAATCGTAAAATTTATTGACATTTCCTTCTGTCAGCGATAAAATACAAAAAATCGAGGCTATACCGCCTCGATCCCAATGGGAAGACAGGCCCTGTCACCGTCCCGGCCTGTACGGGCGGTGAAACGGCGTGTTATTTTGTAAGGAGGAAAGAAAATGAAAAAGATTATCGCACTGCTGCTTGCACTTGCCATGGTGTTTGCCCTGGCGGCCTGCGGCGGCAACAGCAAGTCCGACGACGCGGCTCCCGCGGCTGACAAC
>ONVR01000059.1 GCA_900321335.1 uncultured Eubacteriales bacterium
CCTCTGAAAAAGTCCCCGGAGAATCCGGGGACTTTTTATGGCAGATCACGGACCAGGGCATAAAACTCCGCTTTGGTATACAGGGCGCCTACAGCCTGGAGCAGGGCGTTGGCGCTCATGTGCTCCGGCAGGTCCAGCGCCCGGATGAGGGCGGCCCGCCGGGCGGCGCTGTCCGGCCCGCCGGACAGGCCAAGGGCGGCAAAGTCCGCCTTGGTGACGGGGTCCTCCGGCAGAGGGGCTTCGGCGTCGTCTACCGTGGCACCGGCCCGGAGGAGGGCCTCCAGAAGGATCTTGGGCGGCATGCCCTCCACCCCCAGTTTCCCTTCTTTGGATGGGGCGGCTTTCCGCCGCTCTTTGCCGGGAATATCGGGGATGTATGCCTGCTTGACCGGCAGATCCCCCAGCATGCCCTTGAGATGATTGCGGATGACAAACCCGGCGCCGTCGCTGTCCGTCAGCAGGATCAGGCCCCGCTTTTCAGCCATGGCCCGGAGCATGGCGACCTTTTTCTTGTCGTGGAAGATGCCGAAACCGGCGGACTCCACGATGACGGCGTCCACGCACTGGCTCAGTGCGTTTTTGTCGTACCGGCCCTCCACCAGAATGACCTCCCGGATCTTTGGCTTTTTCCCGCTCATAGGACCACCTGCCTGGCCGCAGCCAGATCCACGATCAGGGCCTTGAGCAGTTCCTCGGGGGTGCCCTCGCCGCTGTTCATGCCGTAGGCAGCCCGGGCAGAGAGCAGCACGGCGTTCCGGCACCGGGCTGTGGAGATGTTTTTGGCGCTCTGCAGGAGTTTTCGCGCCTGGAAATCGTAACGCAGGGCGCACATGTCCATAAAGCCGGCCAGGCTCTCACCGTTTTCGTCACAGAGCTTGGCGGCGTAGAGCTGCCGCAGGCGCAGGGTGATGCTGTAGACGATTTTGTGGGCGGGCTCCTTCATAAGAAGCAGGTCCCCCGTCAGCCGGGCGGCCTCGGCGTAATCGCCGTTGGCGATGGCGTCCGTGAGCTTGTAGGTCACCGCGTCCAGCACCGGCGTCACCACGGCGTCGATATCCGCCAGGGTGATGTTCGGACCGGCGGCATAGGCGCTGACTTTGGCGATCTCCGTGCTCAGACTGGTCATCAGACCGCCGGTGATAAAGGCCAGATGCTCGGCGCACCGGGTGTCGATGGCTTTTCCCTGGGCCTGGAAGTGGCTTTTGATCCACTTGGTCAGCCGGGTCTGGTCCTGCAGGGAGAACTCCACCACGCTGGCGGCTTTTTTGATGGCCGCCGTGGTCTTGAGCCGGCCGTCGGGCTTGTATTCCACCGTGTCGTAGACCAGGATCAGACAGAGGTATTCCGGCAGATCGTTCAGAATGGTCAGAATCTCCTGCCGCTCCGCCTCCGGCCGGGAGAACACGTCGTAGTCGTGGATCTCCACCAGGGTCCTGTCGGCAAAGACGGGCAGCGCGTCCACCGCCTCCTGCAGCAGGGGAACGGTCACATCCTTCCCCTCATAGCGGCGGTAGTTGAAGTCCCCCATGCCCGTGTCGGTGACGGTTTTGCGGATCTGGCCCAGATAGTGCTCCAGCAGATACCGTTCCGGCCCGTGGAAAATATAAAAGCTTTTCAGTGTACCGGCAGACAGGTCCTTTCGCAGGGCGTCGTACTGGGCGGTGTCGTTTTTCTTTTGTGCCATAATGAAAAATCCTTTTTTACCATTTGGTGACGGATACGTTTCCGGACAGATCCGTGCGCTGCACGGAAATGCCCCTGCTGGCCAGACGGTCCAGGACCTCCGGCGTCGGGTGCCCGTAGGTGTTGTAGCCCACGGAGATGATGGCCTCCTCCGGGGTGACGGCGTCCAGGAAGTCGTCGCAGGAGGCGTATTTGGAGCCGTGGTGTCCCACCACCAGCACCTCAACGTCCGGCAGACTGTAGGAGACAAGCAGGCGCTTTTCCAGCGCCTCGGGCATGTCACCGGTGATGAGGATCTCAAAATCGTCCGCCCGGGCCAGGATGGTGCAGCCCCGCTCGTTCTCGGTGGCCTCACCGATGGGCGCCAGCACGTCGATGGCACCGTTACCGAAGGACAAGGACAGATCCTCTGTTACATATATTACATCAGCACCGTGGCTTTGCGCAAGTGCGATGATCCGATCCGGCAGTCCGTTTTCCTCCAGAGAGGGGTCCGGCAGTACGACGGCGGAAAACCGGACCAGCTCCAGCAGCTGCTCCACGCCGTTGGCGTGGTCGTCGTGATAGTGGGTGAGGATCAGCAGATCCGCAGCCGACCGGCCCCGGCCGGCGAGGTATTTGCCGCACAGATCCCCGGCGTTCTCCCCGGAGGAGCTGCCGCAGTCCACCACGGCGGTATAGCTGCCGTCGGTCAGCGTCAGGCACTGGCCCTGGCCCACGTCCAGCGCGGTGACGGTCAGCGGCCCGGCGGTGACGACCGGCGTCAGAACGAAAATGGCGCAGAGCCCCAGGACGGCGGCGCAGGCGGGGAGCACAAGCGCCCGCCGGTGATGCCGGAGCAGAGCAAACAGCAAAAGCAGCACATACCCGTATACAAGCCAGACGATCACAGCCCGGTTCGTGGTGTACAGGGCGGCAAAGCCCAGACGGGAAAGGCCGGTCACCACCAGACGGATATACCGGCACAGCAGGGCGGGGATCCAGGCTGCCGCCCCGGCGATACCGGGCAGCACGAAGCCGAGCACGCAACATACGGCGCCCAGCATGAAGGCACCGGACACAGCGGGAAGGACCAGCAGGTTTGCCGCCGGTGACACCAGTGACACGGTGCCGAAATAAATAACGGACAGGGGAAGGGTGAAGACCATGGCGCTGAGGGTCGTGGTCAGACCGGCGGCGACGAAGTGGACTGCGCCCCGGCGGAGTCTGCCGTACTGTTTTTTCCGGGGCGAGAGGAAGCGGTAGAGCCGGGAGGAAAACAGAATGATCCCCAGAGAAGCGGCAAAGGACAGCTGCAGCCCCACGGAAGCGGCAGCATAGGGGTTGACCAGCAGCAGAAGCAGCAGCGCCTGGGAAAGCGCCGTGACGCCGTCCCGTTCCCGCTTGAACAGGGGTGCCAGAACCAGGGCGATCTGCATGACGCCGGCCCGGACCACGGAGGGGGTAAAGCCCGTCATGGCCATGAAAAACAGCGTCACGGGGATCGTCACCACCGAGCAGAGCCTGCGCCTGCGGATCAGAAAAGACAGAAGCGTGGACAGAAAGACCACGTGCATACCGGACACGGCCACGATGTGGGACACGCCGCTGCGGGACATGGCCGTGGTCAGTGCCACGTCATCGTTCAGTTCCGTCCGGTCTCCCGTGAGCAGGGCCGTCATAAAGGGCGCCTGCCCCGGCGGGAAGATCCGGCGGATCAACGCCGTAACGGCATGCCGGGCGTACGCGGGGGCAAAGCGCAGACCGCTTTTTGTGCCCGTGACCGCCGGAGCGTCCTTGGCCCGGATCAGCAGGAAAACACCTCTGGAGGTGAATACGTCCGTTTCGCTGCCCCGGAGGGTATCGGCGAGGGATATCCGCCCGCTGACGGTGATCTCGTCGCCGGGAACGTAAGCGGGGGTGTCCTCGGAATAGACGTAGACGTAGGCTTTCGGCCGGAAGGGGCTCCTCCCGGACAGGCGGACGGTGAGACGGATCCCGCCGGTGGTGTCGGTGGGGAAATCCTGCACCACGGCATGGACAGGCTCACCGCTGTCCGCTGCGGCTC
>ONVR01000023.1 GCA_900321335.1 uncultured Eubacteriales bacterium
AAAACGGTTTTTTTCATGGCTGTACTCTCCTGTTGTATCGTCGTTGGGGACGCCGGGCGCGGCGTCCGGTATCGATTGTATCACAGGGACGGAAAAAATACAACAAACCCTGCCGCGATCGGCCCCGGTACCGGCATAACCCGTGGAAAAATGCATAAAATGGGAGGAAAGCTATTGTTTAATCCGGGAAATAGGATTATAATAAAGTGTCACGTTGATTTTTTTGACCTGTTACAGGAGGACATATGAATCATACAGAATTTGAGAGTCTGATCCGAAACGGCGCCCGGGGCCACTTCGTCGGCATCGGCGGCGTTTCCATGTCGGCGCTGGCCGAGGTGCTGCTGGAGAAGGGCATCACCGTCACCGGCTCCGACGTCAACGAGAGCGACGCGGTCAAGCATCTGCGGCAGATCGGCATCGCCGTGGCCATCGGCCACGACGCGAAAAACGTGGAGGGCGCGGATTTCCTCGTCCGCACAGCGGCGGCCCGGGACGACAATCCGGAGGTCATGGCCGCCCGGGAAAAGGGCATCCCCGTCTTTGAGCGGGCGGAGGCCTGGGGCAGCATTATGCGCCACTATGAAAACGCGATCTGCGTGTCCGGCACCCACGGCAAAACCACCACCACCTCCATGCTCACCCACGTGTTCATGCAGGCCCAGGCGGATCCCACCGTCATGATCAGCGGCACCCTGCCCCTGATCCGGTCCGGCCACCGGGTGGGCAAGGGACAGACCATCATCGCCGAGTCCTGCGAGTATTACAACTCCTTCCACAGCTTCTTCCCCACCATCGCCATCGTGCTCAACATCGACGCGGACCATCTGGATTTCTTCAAAAATCTGGACGCCATCAAGGCCTCCTTCCGCCACTTTGCCGAGCTGGTGCCGGAGCGGGGCTGGGTGATCTATAACGCCGACGACGCCAACACCGTGGAGGCCATGGCGGGTCTGGACCGCCGGGTAATGACCTTCGGCGTCGGCGAAAACGCCCAGGTCCGGGCGGTGAACGTGACGGAGAAGAACGGCCGCTGCGCCTTCGACGTGCTCCATCAGGGGGCGCCCTATGCCCACGTGGAGCTGTCCGTTATCGGGGCGCATAACGTGAAAAACGCCCTGGCCACCTGCTGCGCCGCCATCGCCCTGGGGATCGACGGGGGCGCCGTGGCAAAAGGGCTTGCAACCTTCCGGGGTGCTGGCCGCCGGTTTGAGTACAAAGGCACCGTCAACGGCGCCGACGTGTACGACGACTACGCCCACCATCCCAGCGAGCTCCGGGCGACCCTGGAGGCGGCCCGGTCCATCGGCTATGACCGGGTGATCGTGGCCTTCCAGCCCCACACCTACAGCCGGACCAAGGCTCTCTTCGACGAGTTCCGGCAGGAGCTGGCCGCGGCGGACCGGGTGCTGCTGGCGCCCATCTACGCCGCCCGGGAGAAAAACACCATCGGCATCAGCTCCGGAGATCTGGCCGGGGCTATGGAAAACGCGGAATACTACGAGGATTTTGACCAGATCGTCTCCCAGCTCCGGCAAATGGCCCGGCCCGGGGATATCATCCTGACCATCGGCGCGGGAGATATTTACAAGGTCGGCGATGAGCTGGTGAAATAAGGAAAACCGAGACCCGGCAAAGCGCCGGGTCTTTTGTGCGAAAGAGGATGATCCTGTGAAGAGCAAATACCCCTATATCGACATGCATTGCGACACCCTGCTGCGGTGCCTTGTCCGGGGAGACGGCGATCTGTACGACACCCCGGAGACCATGGTGGACCTGTCCCGCATGGCCCAGGCCGGACAGATGGCCCAGTTTTTCGCCGTGTTCTTCCCGCCCCAGACCCCGGAGCACCCCTTTGACGAGTGGGAGTTTTTTGAAAAGCTGTCGGGATATCTGGCGGCGGCCATGAAGGAGCACGGGGACGTGGCGGGCCCCGCGTACAGCGCCGGGGATATCCGGAACAACCACCGGGCGGGAAAGGTCTCCGCCGTGCTGACGGTGGAGGACGGCCGGGCGGTGAACGGAGACGCGGACAAGGTGCGCTATTTTTACGACTGCGGCGTCCGGGTCATGGGGTACACCTGGAATTTTGCCAACTGCCTGGGCTATCCCAATGCCAGGGATCCGGCGGATATGGCCCTGGGGCTGACGGCCTTCGGCAAGCAGACCGTGGAACAGCTCAACGAGCTGGGGGTGGTCATCGACGTGTCCCACCTGTCCGACGGGGGCTTTTACGACGTGGCCGCGCTGACCCGGAAGCCCTTTCTGGCCACCCACTCCAACTGCCGGGCTCTCCGGGATCATCCCCGGAACCTGACCGACGAGATGCTCCGGCTGCTGGCGGACAAGGGGGGCGCCGCGGGGCTGAACTTCTGCCCGGAGTTTATAAGCGACGATCCGAAGCACACCACCCTGGCGGGACTGACGGCCCACGTAATGCACATGCTCAAGGTGGGCGGCGAGGATCTGCCGGCCCTGGGCACGGACTTTGACGGCATCGGCGGGGACCTGGCGGTGGGCCAGCCCACGGAGATGGTCCGGCTCTTCGAGGCCCTGGAACAGGCGGGCATGACCCAGCGGCAGCTGGAGAAGTTTGCCCGGGACAACGTGCTGCGCGTCCTGGAGGAAAACGGCCTGTAACGAAAAAGCGAGATCTGCCCCCGGCCTGCGCCGGGGGTTTTTTTCACAGGAACGCAACGATTCGGGCCTTTCAGACGATTTTGGGGTGTAAGGACTTCAGGCTGAAGACGAAACGAGCAAAGGAGGCGACGGATTTGGAGCTGACAAGCACGCCGGAGGAAGGGCGCGGGCAGACCTTTCCCGCAGAGGGAGAGGGCGCCGTGACCTTTGATCAGGCGGTAGCGGCCTGTTCCGCCACCGTGACCCGGGTGTGCCTGGTGCATCTGAACAACCCCTCGGACGCGGAGGACTGCTGGCAGAACACGTTTCTGGCCCTGTTTGAGAATCAGAAGGTCCTGCGCCGGGGCCCCGAGGCCGTCAAGCGGTGGCTGATCCG
>ONVR01000146.1 GCA_900321335.1 uncultured Eubacteriales bacterium
ACGAAAACCCTTATAAATCAAGGATTTTCAGCGGAGAAAACGGCCAGAGCCAACGCGCATTTCGAGTCAGGCCCGTTATGACCACTTTGATACACCTCCGTGTATAAAACGCCTGTTCCTTTTGTGTATCTAAGAATACCACGCCAAACACGCTCTTGTCAATGCCCCGGGGCACCGATCACACATCATGGCATACAATGATAGCGGGTGAAATTTCATTTCCCCAGTATCGTCAATGACAGGAGCGTTTACCTTGAATCATAGCCAATACACTCTCGATATGCTCGTCCCGGGACAGTGCGGGACCGTTCTGACCATGGATGGCCGGATCGCCCGTCGGCTCAATGACCTGGGGCTGCTGCCCGGCACCCGGGTCCGCTGTGTTCTGAAAAGTCCTCTGGGCGACCCCACCGCCTACAGGATCCGGGACGCGGTGATCGCCATACGCGCCGCCGACAGTCGCCAGATCACAATGGGTGATGTCCTATGAGAATCGTTCTGGCCGGAAACCCAAATGTAGGAAAGAGCACCGTCTTCAACGCGCTCACCGGGATGCATCAGAAAACGGGAAACTGGCCGGGCAAGACCGTCGGCGCAGCCAGAGGCAGCTTTACCGCCGACGGTGTACGCCACGAGCTGATCGATCTTCCCGGTACATACTCCCTGACCCCCCACTCCGAAGAGGAGCGCATCACCTCCGACTACCTCCGGGGCAGCACGTATGACGCGGCCATCGTGGTGTGTGACGCAGGCTGTCTGGAGCGAAATCTGATCCTGGCCGCCCAGATCGCCGGGCTCTGCGGCCGGGTGCTGCTTTGCGTCAATCTCTGTGACGAGGCAAAACGCCGGGGCATCCGGTTGGATCTGTCAGAGCTCTCCCGCCGGCTGAGCATCCCGGTCGTTGGGATCACGGCACGGCGCAGGCGGGATATCCGCCGGCTGCGGCAGGCAGTTTCCCTGCTGGCCGGCCAGGCGCTCCGCCCCGAGCATTACCTTCTGAGCACGGCCCAAGCCGTCATGGTTGCGGAAACGGCCTGCGCCGCCTGCGTGGAGAAGTCTCCCCGCGCTGCCCTCATTCCGGGGCTTGCCGACCGGCTCCTCACCGGGAAGCTGACCGCCTTCCCCGTGATGCTTCTGCTTCTGGGGCTGATCTTCTATCTGACCATGCGGGGAGCCAATTACCCCTCCGAACTGCTCTCGGCGTTTTTGCTGCACCTTGGCGACTCGCTAAAAGGCACCGTGCTCACGGCCGGTCTGCCGCCGGTGCTGTGTTCTGTGCTGTTTGACGGCGTCTGGCGGACGACCGCCTGGGTCGTCGGCGTGATGATGCCGCCTATGCTGATCTTCTTCCCTCTGTTCACCTTCCTTGAGGATCTGGGATACCTCCCCCGGGTGGTGTTTAATCTGGACCGGTGCTTTCAGGGAGCCCGCTCCTGCGGCAAGCAGGCTCTGACCATCTGCGAGGGGTTCGGCTGCAACGCAGTGGGCGTCACGGGCTGCCGGATCATCGACAGTCCCCGGGAACGTCTGATCGCCATTTTGACCAACAGCCTGATCCCCTGCAACGGGCGTCTGCCTACCATGATGCTGATGATTACCATGTTTCTGACCGTCTCACCTCTGGGATCCGCGGGGATTCTGACAGCCGTCATCGTTCTGGGGATCGCCGTAACGCTGCTGCTGTCCCGTCTGCTGTCCGCAACGCTTCTCAAGGGCCAGCCGTCCTCCTTCGTGCTGGAGCTTCCCCCCTACCGTCTGCCCCAGCCGGGGCGGATCCTGGTCCGCTCTTTTCTGGACCGGGGCATCTTCGTGCTGGGTCGGGCCGTCACCGTGGCGGCTCCCGCCGGCGTCGTCCTCTGGCTGATGACCCACGTCACCCTGGGAAACGTCCCCTTGCTCACGGCGGCATCCGATTTTCTCGATCCACTGGGCCGGCTGATGGGCCTGAACGGCGTGATCCTGCTGGCTTTTGTCCTGTCCATGCCCGCAAATGAGATGTGTATTCCCGTGATCTTCATGGCCTACACCGCCACGGGTATCCTTGCCGCACCTGCCGACACGGCAGGCCTGCACAATCTGCTTTCCCAGCACGGCTGGACCGCCGTGACTGCTGTCAACACGGTGCTGTTCTCCCTCACGCACTGGCCCTGTCTGACAACCCTGCTGACCATCCGAAAAGAGACCGGGAGCCTCCGCTGGACGCTGCTTGCCTTCTGGCTTCCCACCGCCGCAGGCTTCTGTCTGTGTATGCTGGTCAATCTGTTTCTGCGGTTTGTCATATAGGGTTTTTCCCGTTCCGGACTTGCGTTTTTGCGGGAAATGTACTAACATAACGGATAGAAAAAACCACAGAAAGCCGGAATCACACATGCATGCCGCACCCCAGCAAAACGATTTTTCCAAGGGCAGTATCTCCAGAACGATCCTGCGCCTTTCCGGGCCCCTGGTCGTGGCCCAGATCATCAATATTTTATACAGTGTCGTTGACAGAATGTACATCGGCCAGATGCCGGAGGTGGGCAGGCTCGCCCTGACCGGCATCGGCGTAACCATGCCGGTGATCTCCATCATCACCGGCTTTGCCAATCTGTGCGGCATGGGAGGAGCGCCCCTGTGCTCCATTGCCAGAGGCGCCGGTGACAAGGACCGTGCGGAGCATATCATGGGCAACAGCTTCACCCTGCTGCTTCTCTTTGCCGCCCTGCTGACCGCCGTGGGTCTGGTCTTCCGCAGACCGCTTTTGTACTTTTTCGGCGCCAGCGACGCCGTATACCCCTACGCCAGCGCCTACGCCTCCATCTACCTGCTGGGGACCGTTATGGCCATGGTAACCGTAGGCATGAACCCCTTTATCAACCTGCAGGGCTTCACCAGGACGGGCATGACCACTACGATCCTCGGGGCGGTCATCAACATCGCTCTTGATCCCCTGTTTATCTTTGTGCTGCATATGGGGATCCGTGGCGCTGCGGTGGCAACGGTCATCGCCCAGACCTGCTCTGCTCTGTGGGTCCTGCGTTTTCTCACAGGCAAGCGCGCCATCCTGACGCTGAAGCTGAAAAACCTCCGGCTCAAGGCCGATTATGTATCCAGGATCCTCTCTCTGGGTCTGGCGGGTTTCATGATGAGCATTACCAACAGTCTGGTACAGACCGTATGCAACAAGACGCTGCTGGCCCACGGCGGCGACCTGTACGTGAGCTGTATGACCATTATCAGTTCTGTCCGGGAGCTGGCGTTTGCCTGGGTAAACGGTATGACAGCCGG
>ONVR01000206.1 GCA_900321335.1 uncultured Eubacteriales bacterium
CCGCCGATGCCGGGCTTTGCGCCCTGCCCCATCTTGATCTCGATGGCGGCGCCTGCCTGCAGATAGTCCTCGTGGACGCCGAAGCGTCCGCTGGCCACCTGCACGATGGTGTTGGGTCCGTAGGGATAAAAATCCTCGTGCAGGCCGCCCTCGCCCGTATTGTAACAGACCCCCAGGGCAGTAGCTGCCCGGGCAAGGGAGGCGTGGGCGTTGTAGCTGATGGAGCCGTAGCTCATGGCGGAAAACATGACGGGCATGGACAAACTGATCTGGGGCGGCAGGTCACAGCGGATCTTTCCGTTTTCATCCCGCCGGATCCTATCCGGCTTCTTCCCCAGGGCCACATGGGTCTCCATGGGCTCCCGCAGGGGATCGATGGGCGGATTGGTCACCTGACTGGCGTTGATGAGGATCCTGTCCCAATACACCGGAAGGGGCTTGGGGTTTCCCATGGAGGACAGCAGCACACCGCCGCTTGACGCCTGCTTGTAGATCTCCCGGATGGTTTCGCTGCCCCAGTTGGCGTTTTCCCGGAACGTGCAGTCGCTTTTGACGATTTTCAGCGCCCTTGTGGGGCACAGGCTGACACAGCGCTGGCAGTTGACGCATTTGGTCTCGTCGCTCATCATCGCCCCACGCTCGTCGCTGAAAAAATGCACCTCGTTGGCGCACTGGCGCTCACACACCCGACAGGCGATGCAGCGCGTCTCGTTTCGGATCACTTCGTATTCCGGATAGAGGAAATCCACACCCATCAATACGCACCTTCCTTCACACGGATGATAACGGGCTCTCCTCCCGCGGGAGCCCAGACGTTCTCCGCATCCGGCTCCATGGTCCGAATCGCGGCCTCCTCGCTGGCGATGAACACCTTGTCCTCTTTTTCGCCCACCACCATGGAGCGGAGCTTCAGCCGGTCGTTGAGGGCCATCAGGCCCCCGGTGAAGCCCAGTACGACGGAAAACGGGCCGGTGACCAACAGACTGGGGAACACGGTGCGCAGATAGGCGTACTGCCGGCGCAGCTGTTCGTCCCGCTCCCGCCCGATGGTGCTCCAGAAGGGAGCGGCGATCACGCTTGCGGCCTCCTCCAGTGTCAGCCCCTGCCGGCGCACGAGATAGTCCAGAATGTAGGTGATGACCTCCGTATCCGTCTGCAGCGTACATTTATAGCCGAACATCTCGATGAAGCGGCGGTTGGCGTCGTAGGAGGAGATCTCCCCGTTGTGGACAACGGAATAATCCAGCAGGGCAAACGGGTGAGCACCGCCCCACCAGCCGGGAGTGTTCGTGGGATAGCGGCCGTGGGCCGTCCAGCAGTACGCCTCGTACTGATCGAGCTTATAGAATACCCCCACGTCCTCCGGGAAGCCCACCGCCTTGAAGGTGCCCATGTTCTTTCCGCTGGAGAACACATAGGCGCCGTCCATCTGGGTGTTGATCTTCATAACGGCCCGGGCCACAAACTCCTTTTCGTCCAGCTGGAGACTGGCCAGCATGGAGGGCAGGGGCGTGACAAAGAAACGCCAGATCATGGGCTCATTCGTGATCGCCGGGATCTTCCGCGTCTCGATGCGCTCGGACTGGACGATCTCAAAATACTCCTTTAGAAACGCTTCGCATTCCTTTCGCGTCTGCCGGCTGTCGAAAAACAGATGCAGCGCGTAAAAGTCCCTGTACGCCGGATAAATGCCATATCCGGCAAAGCCGCCGCCGAGACCGTTGCTCCGCTCATGCATGGGGCGCATGGCGTCTATGATCTTCTCGCCGGTCATCCTGTTGCCCTCTCTGGAGATGACCGCCGCAATGGCGCACCCGGAGGGGATACGCACCTGGCCTTCCATTTTCATGCAGATTCATTCCTTTCGGGAAAATAAAAAGGCGCTCATTTTCGCACAGGTACGCCTATGCGGAAATGAACGCCTTTGCCCATTTGCAGGTATTGTACGACGCTTCCTGCGTTTTGTCAAGCATTTCTCGCAAAAAGTTAATTTTTTTGCATGATTCGAAAATATTTCCTGCAAAAAGTGTTGACAAGGTGTTTGAACCGTGCTACAATGACCCCCGTAAAGGCAAGGGCGTCTTTGAGTGAGTTCACTCGCAGACGCTCTCTCTTTTTTTGGAGGGCAGCCGACGAACTGAATTGGAAAGGCAAAGGCGTCTTTCGTGTTCACACGAGAGCGTCTTTGCCTTTCCATATTTTATCGGAAGGAGCATGAGACATGCGTACAGTATCAGATTATTTCGGAAGCAAGGTTTTTGACGACCGGGTGATGCGCGCCACCCTCTCGGCAGAGGTGTATGCTTCACTGCGGAAAACCATCGACGAGGGCAGCGCCCTGGATCCCGGCGTTGCCAATGCCGTGGCAGAGGCCATGAAGAACTGGGCCGTGGCAAACGGCGCCACCCACTTCACCCACTGGTTCCAGCCTCTGACCGGGATCACCGCCGAAAAGCACGACAGCTTTATCACCCCGTCTCCCGACGGCAGCGTGATCATGGAGTTCTCCGGCAAGGAACTCATTAAGGGTGAGCCGGACGCCTCCTCCTTCCCCAGCGGCGGCCTGCGCGCCACCTTTGAGGCAAGAGGCTACACGGCCTGGGACCCCACGTCCTACGCCTTTATTAAAGGAAAGACCCTGTGCATCCCCACAGCGTTCTGCTCCTACGGCGGGCACGCCCTGGACAAGAAGACGCCCCTTCTGCGGTCCATGGAGGTGCTCAGCCGCCAGGCGCTGCGGATTCTGCGCCTCTTCGGCAACAACACCGCCCGGCGTGTGGTGTCCTCGGTGGGTCCTGAGCAGGAGTATTTCCTTATTACCAAAGAGATGTACGACCAGCGTCCCGACCTCCGGTTCACCGGCCGGACGCTCTTCGGGGCGAAGCCACCCAAGGGTCAGGAACTGGACGACCATTACTTCGGTGTTATTAAGCCCGCTGTGGCATCTTTTATGGATGATCTCAATGAAGAGCTCTGGAAGCTGGGCATCCTTGCCAAGACGGAGCACAATGAGGTCGCCCCCGCCCAGCACGAGCTGGCCCCCATCTATACCACCACGAACGTTGCAACGGATCACAACCAGCTGACCATGGAGATCATGCAGAAGGTCGCGGCAAAGCACGGGCTTGTGTGTCTGCTCCATGAAAAGCCCTTCGCGGGAGTCAACGGCAGCGGCAAGCACAACAACTGGTCCATCGCCACGGACGTGGGACAGAACCTGCTCTCTCCCGGGGACACGCCCTATGAGAATGCTCAGTTCCTGCTGTTCCTCTGCGCGGTGATCAAGGCCGTGGACGACTATCAGGATCTGCTGCGCATCTCCGTGGCCACAGCCGGAAACGACCACCGTCTCGGCGCCAACGAGGCGCCTCCCGCCGTGATCTCCATCTTCCTGGGCGACGAGCTGACCGCCGTACTGGAGGCCATTGAAAACGACACGCCCTATCAGGGGGTGGAAAAGACCCAGATGCGGCTGGGGGTGGACGTGCTGCCGAAGTTCAACCGGGATACCACCGACCGCAACCGCACCTCCCCCTTCGCCTTCACCGGCAACAAATTCGAGTTCCGTATGCTGGGCTCCTCCAACTCTATTGCCTGCGCCAACATCATGCTCAACAGCGCCGTGGCGGAGAGCCTGCGCATCTACGCCGACCGTCTCGAGCAGGCGGAGGATTTCCAGACAGCTCTGCACGAGGTGATCCGGAAGACCATCCGGGACCACAAGCGCATCATCTTCAACGGCAACGGCTATGACGAGGCCTGGATCCGGGAGGCCACCGGGCAGCGGGGGCTGCTCAACTACCGCACCACGGCGGACTGCATGCCCCACCTGCTCGACGAGAAGAACGTGACCATGCTCACGGGTCTGGGGGTATTCACCGTTGACGAGCTCCGGTCCCGGCGGGATATCATGCTGGAAAACTACTGCAAGAGCGTGACCATCGAGGCCAACACCATGGTCAACATGGTCCACAAGCGGGTCGCCCCCGCCATCACCCGCTTTACCGCCGATCTGGCAAAGCAGGCCGCCGAAAAGAAGGCCCTGTTCCCGGATCTGGCCTGCAGCTATGAGACGGAGCTTGTGACCAAGCTCTCGGAGCTGACGGACCGGATCACCGAGAAGACTGACGAGCTGGAGGAGGCGGTCCTGGGCCTGCAGGACGCGGAGGACATCATCGCCGAATCGGTTCTGATCCGGGATACCGTCCTGCCGAAGATGAGCGAGCTGCGCATCCCCTGTGACAGAGCGGAGCTGCTCACCGCGAAGAGCTACTGGCCCTTCCCGACCTACGGCGATATTCTCTTCAGCGTGAAGTAATTAAAAGGAGGTTCCTGACATGACTGTAGAATTCTGGTTTTTGATCGGCGCCGCCCTGGTGTTCTGGATGCAGGCGGGCTTTGCCATGGTGGAAACGGGCTTTACCCGCGCCAAGAACGCCGGCAACATCATCATGAAAAACCTGATGGATTTCTGTATCGGCACCGTTGTATTTTCCCTGCTCGGCTACACTCTGATGATGGGCGAGGACGCCTTTTTCGGGCTGATCGGCAAGCCGAATCTGGATATGTTCACCCATTTCAAGGAGTTCATCGCCTCCCCCGCCGACGGCTTTACCGACGCCAGCTATTTCGTGTTCAACCTGGTGTTCTGTGCCACCACGGCCACCATCGTCTCCGGCGCCATGGCGGAACGGACGAAGTTTTCCGCCTACTGCGTCTATTCTGCTGTGATCAGTCTTGTGATCTATCCCATTGAGGCGCACTGGATCTGGGGCGGCGGCTGGCTGAGCCAGCTGGGCTTTCACGACTATGCCGGCTCCACTGCCATTCACATGGTGGGCGGCATCGCAGCGCTCATCGGCGCCGCCGTTCTCGGTCCCCGCATCGGCAAGTATGTGAAGGACAAATCCGGCAAGGTCACCAAGGTCAACGCCATTCCCGGACACTCCATCCCCCTTGGGGCGCTGGGCGTGTTCATCCTCTGGCTGGGCTGGTACGGCTTCAACGGAGCCGCAGCCACCTCTCCCTCTGAGCTGTCCTCCATTTTCCTGACCACAACCATCGCGCCCTCCATCGCCACCTGCACGACGCTGATCTACACCTGGATCAAAAACGGCAAGCCGGACGTGTCCATGTGCCTGAACGCCTCTCTGGCAGGGCTTGTGGCGGTCACGGCGGGCTGCGACGCCTTTGACGCCGTGGGCGCCGCCGTGGTGGGC
The DNA here is from genome assembly GCA_900321335.1 of uncultured Eubacteriales bacterium. Taxonomy (GTDB): domain Bacteria; phylum Bacillota; class Clostridia; order Oscillospirales; family Oscillospiraceae; genus RUG678. The sequence continues at coordinate 5,220 of ONVR01000206.1, forward strand.
CTTGTGGCAGGCATTCTGGTCGTAGTCGTGGTGGAAGCGCTGGATCTGAAGCTGCACATCGACGATCCCGTGGGCGCCGTGGGCGTACACTGCGCCAACGGCATCTGGGGCACCGTCGCCGTGGGCCTGCTGGCAAACCCCGACGCCCCCGCCGGTCTGCGAGGCCTGCTGTACACCGGGGACTTTACACAGCTGGGTCTGCAGCTGCTGGGCTTCGTCTCCGTGGCGGCCTGGGCGGCGGTGACGATGTTGCTGTTTTTCAAGCTGCTCAGGAAGATCAACTTCCTGCGGGCCGATCCCGCCGACGAACTGGCCGGTCTGGATGTCAGCGAGCACGGCCTCCCCAGCGCCTACGCGGACTTTATGCCCGCAGTGGATAAGTACGCCGCCTTTGGCGGAACGGAGGAGCCTGTGGTGGCCGTCACCGGCACCACGCCGGTGGCGGAAGCCGTCCCGGTGAAGCGAGAGCCCAGCTTTGACGGTCATAAATATACGAAGATCGAGATCGTCTTCAAGGAGGAGAAGCTCTTTGCCCTCAAGGAGGCGATGAACAAGCTGGGGATCACCGGCATGACGGTCTCCCACGTGATGGGCTACGGCATGCAGAAGGGACACACGGAGTTTTACCGCGGCGTTGCGGTGGAGACGGATCTGCGCCCGAAGGTCCAGGTGGACATTGTGGTGGCCGCCATCCCCGTGCGGGACGTGATCGAGACGGCCAAGAAGGTGCTCTACACCGGCCACATCGGCGACGGCAAGATCTTCGTCTACGA
>ONVR01000012.1 GCA_900321335.1 uncultured Eubacteriales bacterium
GCAGGAAGAGCCGGAGCAGGAGCCTCAGACAGTGGAAGAGCCCGTGAAGGAGCCGGAACCGGTCAAGGAACCGGAGCCCGTGAAGGAGCCGGAGCCTGTGGTGGAAGAGCCGGTCCTGACCAATCCCCTGACCGGAGAGGCCACCCAAACGGATTACACGGGACTGCGGCCTTACTGTGTCATGATCAATAACATCGTCTACGCCATTCAGCCCCGGGGCGTCTCCAAGGCGGATATCGTGTTTGAGGAGATGGACGAGGGCGGCATTACCCGCACCCAGGTGTTCTTTATGGATATCTCCCAGGTGCCGGAGGTGGGCAGCATCCGCTCGGCCCGGATCTATAACGTATACACGGCCATGGCCTTTGATGCGTTTATGGTGCATTGCGGTGGTTCTCCTGAGGCGCAGAATTATCTGCATGGATACGGCATAGAAGACATCGATCAATACACGGGCAATTACCTGAGCGGTACCTTCTACCGGGATTCCAGCCGGGGCACCTACGGCTCGGAGCATACCCTGTTTGCCTACGGCGAGGACCTGGCCAAGAACCCGGAGGGTCTGGGCTTTCGCCTTACCCACGAGGAGGGCTACGACAACACCTACGGTCTGACCTTCAGCGCGGATGCCGCCAACCAGTGCACGGAGTCTGCAAAGGAGATCTACGTGACCTACTCCGGGGGCAAGACTACGAGCTTCAGCTACGACGAGCAGACAAAGGCCTATACCGCCTATCAGTACGGCGGTGAGTACATGGATGACAGCGGCGATAGCGTGCCCTTCAAAAACGTGCTGGTCCTGTACGCGGATACCTGGCTGCAGTCTGACGGCAGCCATCTGTCCATTGACCTGTCCGGGGGAACGGGGTACTTTGCCACGGAGGGCAAGTATGTGCCCATCAACTGGTACAGGGAGTCGGAGGATGATAACTTCCACTTTACGCTGGAGGACGGAACGCCCCTGAAGCTGAATATCGGCAAGACCTTTGTGGCGGTCAATCAGCAGGGCTCCTACAACGGCTATACAGAGTTTGAATAATCAAAAGACATAAGAAAGCAGGCGTCTGCCCCGAGGCGGACGCCTGCTTTTTCAGTTGTCCGTGTAGTTGACGTGATACTGCTCAAACCAGTAATCCAGCTGGATCAGCCAGGCGATCAGCTGGGGCGTTCCCATGAGCTGACCGAACCAGGTGGTATTTTCACCGGCCAGAAGGGCCTTCAGTTTTTCACGGCGGAGCGCCTGCCGGAGAAAGCCGTTCTGATCCAGACGGCTTTTGAGCAAATCGGTTACCATTTGTGTGTACAGGGGATTGTGGGTCTTCGGATAGGGGCTCTTTTTCCGGGTGAGCACCCGGGGCGGCAGAAGCGCCGACATGGCACGGCGCAAAAGCGCCTTCTCCACGCCCTTGTCGTATTTGATCTCCCAGGGCACGTTGTAGACGTATTCCAGGATCCTGTGGTCGGCAAAGGGGACTCGTACCTCCACGCCGCTGTACATGCTCATCCGGTCCTTGCGCTCCAGCAGGGAGGCCATAAAGTAGTTGACACTCAGCCAGGTGGCGGCCCTGGCCGTGGCCATGGAAGAGCTGTCCGAGGGCAGCGACGGGCAGGAGGCGATGCTGTCCCGGTAGCACTGGGAGATAAATGCGTACCCCTGTTGGCTGTGCACCAGCGTTTCGTCAAAGACAGATGCCCGGAGCATGGGATCGTGGATCCAGGGGAAGAAGTCGGAATACAGCATCTCCGGCCGGTAAAACCAGGGATAGCCTCCGAAGATCTCGTCGGCACACTCTCCGGAGAGCACCACTGTGTGCCGGTTTTTGATCTGTCGGCAGAACCAGACCAGCGAGGAGTCAATATCCGCCTGGCCGGGCATATCCCGTGCGAGGGCGGCGTCGTACAGGCAGGCTGCCACTGCGTCTGTGGGCGCTGTCAGCACCGTGTGCCGGGTGCCCAGATAGTCGGCGGCATACGTGGCAAAGGCGTCGTCCCCCTGGGGTTGAAACAAGGTGCTGTGGAAGTTTTCCCGGTTGCCCTCGTACTCAAAGGAATAGGTATCCAGCACCGTGCCCTGCTCCCGGCAGTATTCCGCGGCAACGGCCGTGACGATGGTGGAGTCCAGCCCGCCGGACAAAAGCGTGGCCAGCGGCACGTCCGAGCGCAGCTGCCGCCGGATAGCGTCTGTCAGAAGGGAGCGGACGGCTTCCGCAGCCTCATCTGCGCCAACCCGGAGTTCCTCCGCCGGGAGATGCCAGTACTGCCACAGACGCATCCCGTCCCGGTCGAATACGCCGCACTGGCCGGGAAGAAGCTCCCGGACGTCCTTGAAGATCCCGGAACCCGGCAGCTTGGCCGGGGCCAGAAACAGCAGCTGCCAGAGCCCCTGGCGATCCAGGTCGGCGGAGACCTTTCCGCTTGCCAGCAGGCCTTTGATCTCCGAGGCAAACAAAAAGCTGCCCCGCACGTTGGCGTAGAAAAATGGCTTGACGCCGAGGCGGTCCCGGGCAAAATAGACCTGCTGCTTTGCCTCGTCGTAGATGCAGAAGGCAAAAATGCCGTTAAACGCCTCCACGCAGGCCTCACCCAGAGCGATATAACCCAGCAGAACGATTTCCGTATCGCAGTTTGTCTTCGGCACAAAGCCCAGGGTGCGCAGCACGGTCCGCAGCTCCCGGGCGTTATACAGCTCCCCGTTGTAGACGATGGTATATTGCCTGCCTCTGTGTGTGACCGTCATGGGCTGATGGCCGTTTTCCGGGTCCATGACCGCCAGGCGGTTGTGCTGAAACACGCCGCAGGGCAAGATGGCGGTGCCGCTGTCATCCGGGCCGCGCCGGGCCATCACCGCCGCCATCTCACCGCTGCACAGGATTTCCTTTCTCCAGTTGATCTCACCGCTGATGGAGCACATTGCTTTTCCTCCGAACAAATTATTTCTCCGTATATCGTATGCACGGAGCCGGGGAGACGTGAACGGGTCGGGGAACAACGGCTTGACAGAGGGAAAAATCACGGGTATGATAAAAGCATCAAAATGAAAGGGGAGAAGTTCATGCTTCAAGCTATCTCTGATCTTGCCGTAAAATTCGGCGGGAAACTCCTTGCTGCCATCGTCGTTCTGATCGTGGGCAACATTATCGTGAAAGCCATTGTAAAGCGTGTGAAAAAAGCCAAGTTCATGGAGAAGATTGACCCCTCGGTCCGGACGTTTGTACAGAGCCTGATCAAATTCGCCCTCTATGCGATCCTGGTGGTCATCATCATCGGCGTTCTGGGCATACCCATGGCATCCGTGGTTACGGTCATCGCCGCCTCTGCAGCTACCATCGGTCTTGCACTTCAGGGTGCACTGGGCAATCTGGCCGGCGGCCTGATGATCCTGGTATTCAAGCCATTTAAGGTGGGGGACTTTGTGGAAGCGGCCGGAGCCAGCGGCGTGGTCAAGGAGATCACCATTTTCTACACCATCCTCAACACCCTGGACAACAAAAAGGTGACCATTCCCAATGGCAGCCTGATGAATGCCAACGTGACCAACTATTCCAGCGAGGAGCTCCGCCGTGTGGATCTGGATTTCTGCACCGCTTTCGGTACGGATTCCGCCACGGTCAGAGGCATTCTGGAGGAGGCCGCCAACAGCTGTGCGCTTGTGGTGGAGGGACCTGAGCCCGTCTTTGCCAAGGTCTCCGGCTACAAGGACAACGCCGTGCAGTACACCCTTCGCGCCTGGTGCAAGTCTGCCGACTACTGGGATACCTACTTTGCTCTCATCGAGGCCGTCAACAACGGTTTTGCCGCCAAGAGCATTCCCGCCCCCGCAACCAACGTCAACGTGGGCAAGGAATAATTCGTTTACAAACCGGAAAAGTATATGCTATACTACCCTCTGGAATTTGAACCAGAGGGTAGTTTTTTATGAAGAAGTATTCGGGAAATCTGATGCTGCTGCTCTGTGCGATGATCTGGGGAACGGCCTTTGTTGCCCAGAGCGTCGGCATGGATTACGTGGGGCCGTTTACCTTTCAGAGCGTCCGGTATCTGATCGGAGCCCTGGTACTCGTGCCGGTGATCGCCCTGCGGAGCCGCGTGAAAAGGAAAAATCCGGAGCCCTGGCCGGCAGCCGGGGATCGGAAAACGCCGCTGCTTCGGGGCGGCGTCCTGTGCGGGATCGCCCTGTGGGCGGCGTCCTGCCTGCAGCAGGTGGGGATCCAGTATACCACCGTGGGCAATGCGGGGTTTCTTACGGCCATGTATATCGTGATCGTTCCGATTCTGGGGCTGTTTCTGGGCAAGCGCATTGAGAAAAAAGCCGTTGTGTGCGTGGCACTGGCAGTGCTGGGCCTGTATCTGATCAGCATCAAAAGCGGCTTTTCCATGTCCAGAGGGGATGCCATGATGTGCCTGTGCGCGCTGCTGTTTGCCGTGCAGATCCTGCTGGTGGATCACTATGCGCCCCAGGTGGACGGGGTGAAGCTGGCGTGCATCCAGTTTCTCGTGGCGGGGCTGCTGGCGGCGGTGCCGATGGTTCTGGCGGAGCGCCCGTCCCCGGGGGCTGTTGCGGACGCTGCCCTGCCGATCCTGTACACGGGGGTCCTGTCCTGCGGCGTGGCTTATACCCTGCAGATCATCGGACAGCAGCGGGCGGAGCCTGTGGTGGCGACGCTTCTGATGAGCCTGGAGTCGGTGTTCAGTATGGCGGGCGGCATCATTCTTCTGCACCAGGTCCCGACCCTCCGGGAGGCGTGCGGCTGCCTGCTGATGCTGCTGGCGGTGGTGCTGCTGCAGCTGCCCGTGCCGACGAGGAAAAAACAATAAAGCAGCCGCGTACCGCAGACCGGTACGCGGCTGTTTTCATCCTCTGTACTTTCGCCTGGTGGCCAGACCGCCGCGGATGTGGCGCTCTGCCTTGTTGGTGTCCAGGATCTCCTTGACCTGCCGGTACAGGGCCAGATCAATTGACTGCAAACGCTCAGACAGATCTTTATGTACGGTGGATTTGCTCACGCCGAAGCGCTGAGCCGCGGCCCGGACGGTGGCTTTGTTTTCAACGATGTATACCGCCAGCTCACAGGCACGCTCTTCAATATCCGATTTCAAAAAAATCACTCCAAACTTTTGATCCAGTTGAATATATGACGGGGCAAAAGCCGGTATGCAGGCAATCGGGACGGCGGGAGCTGCCGGTGATTGTCAAATTTATCTTGCGGCACTTGACTTGTCGGGGCGGATGTGATACGCTTACAATGTACTGATTCCGAGCTGTACGGCCTACGGCGCTTGCTATGGCCTGCAGCCTGACCGGATCTTCGGCCACTGAGTCATGCGGGAAACGGCATGGCTTTCCGTGTTGAGAAGGAAGCAGCCAGGACAGGTGCTACAGGCACCTTCTTGTCGCGTATGAGAGCGCAGGCTGTATTCCCGCAGTCTGCGCTTTTTTGCGTCTGTTATGGGAAAAAACAGAATACCGGGTTTCCGAGCGCCGCTCCTCTAAAGCGTCTGCCATGAGAGCGGGGCCTGGCCGAAAAGGCCACGGGGTCATGGGGGAAACGCCATGGCCTTCCACTGCGAAAAGGAAGCAAATCCCCAAGACCGTTGTCATGGCGTTCGGGCTGCTTTGCTGTTTTTGCAGGGCAGCCCGTTTTGTTTTCCCAATCCTGAAATGCGGAGGCGGTTATGAAAAAGATCCGGAAAACGAGAAGACTGGGTTCGGTCATGGCGGTGCTCACAGCGGCGCTGATCGTGTCCCTTCTGGTCTCTGTCGTGTTGGGGCGATACCCCATCTCCATCTTCCAGTCCTTCGGGATCCTCCTCAACGGCCTGTCATCGAAGCTTGGCCTTGGGGAGCTGCTGCCGGTCACCTGGACGGGGACCCAGACGTCCCTGCTGCTCAACCACCGGCTGCCCCGGATCATCCTGGCCTGCATGGTGGGCTGCTGCCTGTCCACGGCGGGAGCGGCGTATCAGGGCGTCTTTCAGAATCCCATGGCGGCCCCGGATATTCTGGGGGCCTCCTCCGGCGCCGCATTCGGCGCGGCACTGGCCATCCTGCTGCATCTGGGCAGCACCATGATCGTGGTGTTGTCCTTCTCCTGCAGCATTCTGACGGTGCTGCTTGTCATCTATACGGGGGAGCGGCTCCGGGGAAAAAAGGCGGTGGGGCTGATCCTGGCCGGTATTATGATCGGGTCGCTGGTGTCCTCCGGCACGTCTTTTATCAAGCTCGTGGCGGACCCGGAAAACGACCTGCCGGCCATCACCTACTGGCTCATGGGCAGCCTGAACGGCACGAAGCCGTCGGACGTGCTCTTTGCCCTGATCCCCATGACCCTGGGAACAGTGCCCCTTCTGCTGCTGCGCTGGCGCATCAACGTGTTGACTCTGGGTGACGACGAGTGCCGCACCATGGGCGTCAACGCCAAGCGGCTGCGGATCGCGGTGATCCTCTTTGCCACCCTTATCACCGCCGCCAGCGTCTCTGTCAGCGGCATGATCGGTTGGATCGGCCTCGTGATCCCGCACTTTGCCCGGCGGCTGGTGGGGAACAATTACAAAAAGCTCCTGCCTGTGACCATGCTCTTCGGGGCTGTGTTTCTGCTGCTGGTGGACGACGTGTCCCGGAACCTGTTTTCCACGGAGATCCCCATCGGCATCCTCACGTCCATCATCGGCGTGCCGTTTTTCCTGTATCTGATTTCGGGAGAGGGGGAGAAGCTATGAGTCTGTGCGCGGAAAACCTGCACTATTCCTATGGAGACAGGCCTGTGCTCAAAGGTGTCAGCTTTACCGCGGAGGCCGGGGAGTTTCTCTCTGTGCTGGGTCCAAACGGAGTGGGAAAGAGCACCCTGTTCCGGTGCATCCTGGGGCTGCTGACCCCGACGCAAGGGCGGACGGTCATTGACGGAAAGGACACGTCGCAGATGCATCCGGAGGAACTGGCCCGACGGATCGCCTATATTCCCCAGTCCCACAGCCCCGTATTCAACTACAGCGTGGAGGATATGGTGCTTATGGGCACCACCTCCCGGGTGGGACGTTTTGCCGCTCCCGGCAAAGCCCAGCAGGCCCAGGCCATGGACGCGCTGGAAAGACTGGGGATCGCGGATCTGGCCTCCTGCGGCTATCAGAGCATCAGCGGCGGCGAGCGCCAGATGGTCCTCATCGCCCGGGCCCTTGCCCAGCAGACGCAGATCCTGATCATGGACGAGCCCTCCTCCAGCCTGGACTTCGGCAACCGGATCCGGGTCATGCAGACGGTGAAAAAGCTCACCGGAGAGGGCTATACCGTTATCCAATCCACCCACGATCCGGATCAGGCCTTTTACTACTCCGACCGGATCCTGGCCCTGCAGGACGGCAAGGTGCTGGCCTGGGGCCACCCGAAAGAACTTTTGTGTAATTCCCTGATTTCCGCCCTCTACGGAACGGAGGTCGAGGTTTACAGTCTGCGGGATGACAGCGTGCGGATCTGTGTCCCCGCGGACCAACATCGATAACTTTTTCAGGAGGTAATCACAGATGAAAAGAATCGTCACACTGCTGCTGGCTCTTGCCTTAGTGCTGAGCCTGGTCGCCTGCGGCGGCAAGACCGCAGAGACAAAGACGGAAGAGCCGACCCAGTCTGCCGAAGCGGAACAGCCCGCGGCGACAGAGGAACCGGCCCAGACCGAGCAGCCCGCCGAAACGCAGACGGCCCAGGAGCCGCAGACGCCTGATGCGGCGGATCAGACCGGCGGAGAGACTGTGACCTTTACGGACGACTGCGGCCGGACGGTGGAGATCCCGGCGGCGATCACCCGGGTAGTTCCCACCGGCGGAATGGCCCAGGTGGCCCTGTTTGCCCTGGCCCCGGAGATGTTCGTGGGCCTGGCCTCGGACTGGTCTGAGGCTGCGGAAGCCTATGTGGATCCGGCTTATCGGGATCTGCCGGTACTGGGGGCGCTGTATGGCTCTGCCGATCTGAATCTGGAGGAGCTTGCTCTTACGGACCCGCAGCTGATCATCGACATCGGCGAGGCGAAAAAGACCATCGTGGAGGATATGGACGCCATGCAGGAGCAGACCGCCATCCCCTCCGTTCACATTGAGGCCACGCTGTCCTCCATGGCTGACGCTTACCGGAAGCTGGGCGCCCTGCTCGGCCGGGAGGAGCGGGCAGAACAGATCGCATCCTTCTGTGAGCGGGTATACAACCGCACCTTGGGGATCATGGACCAGATGGGCGAGAATAAAGTCAAAGCTCTGTTTGTCGTCGGAGACGAGGGGCTGAACGTCATCGCCAACGGCTCTTTCCACGCGGAGGTCTTTGACCTGCTTACCGACAACCTGGCCGTGGTGGAGAGCCCCTCCGGCAAGGGCTCCGGCAACGAGGTGACCATGGAGCAGATCGCCCTATGGGATCCTGACTTCATCGTCTTCGGGCCCGACAGCATTTACGGCACTGTGGCGGAAAAGGACACCTGGAAGGACATGAAGGCCATCGCCGATCACAACTACGTGGAGGTGCCCTACGGCCCGGACAACTGGATGGGCATGCCCCCCTCCGTACAGCGGTATTTGAGCCTGATCTGGCTGACCGCCGTGCTCTATCCCGATTTCTGCGATTATGACGTCAAGGCAGAGGTGCAGGAGTGCTACAAGCTGCTCTACAGCTGCGACCTGACGGATGAGCAGTACGCGGAGCTGACGCAAAACGCGTTTCTGGCGGGGTGAGTCGTGCACGCGCTGATCGTCGGGGAGCAGGGAGTGGGGAAGAGCACCCTGATCGCCCGTGTCCGGAAAGAACTGGGCCTCCGTGAGGCCGGGGTGGAAACGGTCCGTGAGGTGTCCATGACGGAAGAGCGGGGCGCGCCCGTCTTTCTGTACCGGGTCGGCAGTCCCAGAACAAAAGGCCCAGACAATCTGGCGGCTTACGTCAAGCCCGGCGGCAAAACGTCCTTTCCACAGGTGTTTGACCGCAGCGCGCCCCTGCTGAAGCAGGATGCGGGAGATGCGGAACTGATCGTCCTGGATGAGTTGGGTTTTCTGGAATCCCAATCGCCTGTGTTCTGCCGGACCGTGCTGGAGATCCTGGATGGAAACACGCCGGTGATCGCAGCCGTCAAGCCTATGGACACACCGTTTCTGTGCGCCGTGCGGAGTCATCAAAACGCCCGGATTTTCACCATTGACGAGACGAACCGGGACGCGCTGGCGGGAGAAGTATTCGCGTTTTTGCGCCAACAGACGGCAAAGGCGAGACAGCAATCATAAGAAATGCAGAGCCTTCTGAGGGAACCACGACCCTTGGAGGCTCTGTTTTTATAGACAATAATCCTGACCTTTCGCAAAAAGAACGATTGTATTGCTGCGCCGGATTTGATATAATACCGACGCAAAGAACATTATAAAAGCGAGGCGGAAAACATGGACTTGATTCAAAAACTGGCGGCCGGAAATCTGGAGTACATCCATCAATCAGATGAGGAACTGCGGCTGGATACGGCGCGCAACGGCCAGCACCCCTGTGCGATCGTCATCTGCTGCTCAGATTCCCGCGTGATCCCGGAGCAGATTTTTTCCGCGACGATCGGCGATCTGTTTGTCATACGAGTGGCCGGAAACGTGATTGGCAATCATCAGCTGGGAAGTATTGAATACGCGGCGGCCCATCTGGGGTGCAAGCTGATCGTGATGCTCGGCCACACGGGATGCGGCGCTGTCGGCGCGGCGCTCAGCGGCCATGGAGGCGGCTTTATTTCGTATATTACAGAGGATATCCTGGAGGCTGTGGGATCGGAGCGGGACCCTGATGAGGCATGCCGCCTGAACGTCATGCACGGGGTGAGCAGGATCCGCCAGGCGTTTGAAAAGCATCCGGAGATGAGCGACGTGGAGATCCGCGGTGCGGTTTATGATATCGAAAGCGGAGAAGTGACCTGGCTGTAAGCGGGAGCCTCCGGCAGAGGAAAATGCCGGTGAAGGGAGATACGATGAAGCGATTGGTGCTGCTGGCGCTGATGCTGGTGCTTGCGGCAGGCTGTTCCGGGAAAGAACAGAGCACAGCCGGTGACGGCGTCGAAAACACGTATACGAAGATCAGTCAGGAGGAAGCCAGAGAGATGATGGCCGGAGATGACGGCTGCATCCTGGTGGACGTGAGAAGACAGGACGAGTATGACAGCGGCCACATCCCCGGCGCCATCTGCATCCCGAATAAGAGCATTGCAGACTCACAGCCGGAGGAGCTGCCCGATCTGGATCAGGTGATCCTGATCTACTGCCGGAGCGGCAACCGGTCAAAGCAGGCGGCAGAGAAGCTCTGCCGGATCGGCTATACGAATCTCTACGAGTTCGGCGGTATCCTTGACTGGACCGGGGAGATTGTCACAGAGGAGACGTAGCGGCGCTTCTTTCCGTTCGCTTTTCCGTGGAACGGCGACCCGGTGCCCGGCCGGATCCGCGGCGCGGAAAAGCCTGCTGCGGGCCGAATCCGAAGGGGAAAAGCAGGCGCTTTTTTCTCAAAAATTATTATTGACAATTACTTTTCTTCATGTTAAACTTTATAAGCTGTTGTACAGCAGTGTGGGTACGCGGGTGTAGTTCAATGGTAGAATCCCAGCCTTCCAAGCTGGTCGCGTGGGTTCGATTCCCATCACCCGCTCCAAAATATGCGCCAATAGCTCAGCTGGATAGAGCAACTGCCTTCTAAGCAGTAGGTCAGGGGTTCGAATCCCTTTTGGCGTGCCATATGGTGGGTGTAGCTCAGTTGGTTA
>ONVR01000039.1 GCA_900321335.1 uncultured Eubacteriales bacterium
GCCGGGCATGGAGCCGCCGACGCCCATGATGAACTGGATGTGGGGGGGCTGGGGGATGTTCCACTTGTTCACGTAGTACATGACGCTGTCGATATGGCCGGTGTCGAAAACTTCGAATTCGGGCTTCACGTCATGCTTCACCACTTCTTCGCTGAGCTTGTTCAGGAAGCGGGGGCTGTTCTCGAAGATATAGCTGTTGGCCCAGTTGATGGTGTTGGGGTCAAAGGAGCACATCTCGGGCTTCAGCGCGCCCAGATGCTGCAGACGTTTTACGTCCTCATACTCGCCGCCGGAGGTGGTCAGGTTGATGATGATATCAACGCCCTCCTTCTTGCACAGCTCACGGGTTTTCTCAACGGCCTCGGTGAACTTCTGCAGGCTCATGGACTTGTAGCCGATCTGCATCTCGCCGTTGACCATCTTGTCCTCGCGGACGTGGATGTGGGCGATGGAGGCGCCGGCCTTGGCGCAGGCGACGATCTGCTCAGCCAGCTCGTCTGCGGTGTAGGGCACAGTGGGCGCCTGGGCCTTCTTGGTGCCGGCGCCGCAGAGGCAAACCTGGATCATGATCTTATTGGACTTAGCCATTGTTGAAACATCCTTTCCAAAAATGTTTTGTTATACGGGTTGAATCTTCAGTGTTCCAAACGCCCTTATACAGGGTCGCTGAGGAACTTCTTCTGCAGGCGGAACACCTCAAAGAGCTGCTTGTCGCGTTTGGCCTTGAGCTCTTCGATGTCCACGTCGGAATAGTCGTAGAAGCCCTTGCCGCTCTTGATGCCCAGCTCGCCGTGCTCCACGTGCTCTTCCAGAACGTGAGGCATCTCGTCGCCGTGCTCGGGCATGGTGTAGCTGTGGTTTCTGTAGTTGTTGGCGGTCATGTCCAGTCCGCCGAAGTCGGCGCGCTTGAGCAGGCCCAGCACGCAGGCTCTGGGGATGAAGGAGGCCTTGGCGGCCAGGTCGATGGCCTCGGCATCGCAATAGCCGTTGTCCAGCAGGTAGAAGATCTCACGGTTGAGGCACTGCTGGAGGCGGTTGACGATGTAGCCCTTGATGAACTTCTTCATGAGAACGGCGGTCTTGCCGCAGTTGTTGAGCAGTGTCACGGCGATGTCGGCGTACTCCTGGGGCGCCTGCTCGCTCTTGACGACCTCAACGAGCGGGATCAGCTGAGGAGGCGCATACCAGTGGCAGATGATCTGCTGGGGCAGCAGCTTCTCCGGCACCACCTCAAAGATGTTCATGGCGGAGGTGTTGGAGGCGATGATCACGTCGCTGTCCACACAGGCGGCCAGCTGCTCGTACAGGGCGGCCTTGGCGTCCCGGTTCTCCACGATGGTCTCCTGGATCATGTCGGCGCCCTTGACGGCGTCCTCCACGGTCAGGGCGAAGTTGATGCGGCCGTAGATCACGTCCACGTCCTCGGGCTTGATCTCGCCCTCCTCGGCAAAGGTCTCCAGGCTGGTCTTGAGGGAAACCTTGGCCTTTTCACGGGTGGCCTCGCTTCTGGTCCACATGGTGACCTCGTAGCCGCCCATTGCGTAGGTCTGGGCGATGCCGGGGCCCATGGTGCCGGCGCCCAGCACTGCGATTTTCTTGATATCTGCAAGTGTTTTCATGTTCAGATTACCTCTTTAATCTTTTGTCATGTTGGTTCTGCTGAAACTTCTCAATATCCGGGTTCGGGCTCGCCTAAAAAATGAAAATAGGTCCGATCGGGGCTGAGCAAGTGCCGGCGCCCTGTTTCAGGCGTACCGGCATTTTTTAAGCAGGCCCTGTATTTGCCCCATAAGTCGTCTGTGGGCTTATGGGGCAAATAAACGGGAAAGCGATCAGAAGGAGTGCTCCTCCCAGGCGACCAGACGGACGAAGCCGCCGTCGGCCATCTCGCAGCGGAAGGGGAACGCGGCAATGGTCATGCGCTTGCCGGTAACCTCGTCGATGTCGCCGCCTGCGTTCTCAATGGTGCAGACGCCGCGCTGCATGTAGATTCTGTGGCAGGGCTCGTAGTCGGGGTACTTCTCAGCAGCGTCCTTGCCGCCGGTAGCCTGCTTGTAGGCCTTGTCCAGCCAGGGCATCTGCTCGGCAAGAGGCATGTGCCACAGGGGAGCGTCGGTAGCGCCCCAGGTGCCGGCAATACCCTTGATGTGCTTGACATCGGTCAGGTAGTGCGCCAGCTCGGGACCCTCGCCGGGATAGTAGTTGTAGTACTTGTCGTTGTTCTTTCTCCAGAAGCGGTGGAAACCGGTGTTGATGACAACCCAGTCATTCTCACGGACCTCAAGGCCGTCCTTGGCGCAGGCCTTCTCAAACTCCTCGGGGGTGATGATGTGCCAGATGTCCTCGCCCATCTTGGCAGGATCGCCGCCGGCGGCGTTCCACTTCTCCTCGAACTCGTCGTAGAGGTAGGTCATGTCGACGATGATGCCGGTGCCGATGCAGCGGCACAGGTGGATCTCGGCAAAGGTGTAGCCGTTGAGCTCACGGTTGACCTCCTCCTCGTGGAGCACGTGGTTGGGCGCGTCCATGTGGGTGCCGGCGTGCAGGGTGCCGGTGTAGGTCATGGTTCTCTTGTGGAACCGGCCCAGGTACTGTCCGCGGGGGAACTGCAGATCCTGACGGGCGCCGGGGAAGGGCCACAGGGGGGTGTCAACGCCCCAGGGCTGGGACAGGTCGTGGATCTTGACCATCTTGCTGTCATCCAGGTACATTTTGACGTCTTTGAGCGGCATGTATGCCATGGTGAATCTCCTCCTTGAAACTATTGATTTCTTCTTTCCCGCCGGGAAAAATCCGAAGACCCGTCCCGGTTTTTTCATGGGGTATGCTTTCCACTCAAATATTAAACCTTGGTATTGTTCCAATGTCAAGCGTATTTATTTATTTTTATGGACTTTGCGGAAAAAACCGCTATAATAAAATGTAGAAAACAGGTTTTGCGGGATTGGAGATGGGAAAATGCGGTATAAAATCGGCGATGTGGCGAAGATTCTGGGGATTTCCACGGATATCATCCGGTATTATGAGCAGAAGGGGATCGTATCGCCCCAGCGGGATGAGAACAACGACTATCGCTACTATGACACCTGGGACACCAATAATCTTATAGACTGCATCTGGTACAAGCATTACGGCTTTGGCATTGACCAGATCTCCCACATGCTCTCGGAGTACACCCGGGACGATCTGCTGGACTGTCTGGATGAGAAGACAAGAGAGATGGAGCAGGAACTGCACCGGCAGCAGCTGCTGCTGGAGCGGATCCGCCAGCACCGGAACGCCATTGCGGGCTTTGAGAACTATCTGGGCAAGTGCGACATGCGCTACCGGCCAACGCTGATTTACTATCTCAACCGGCATAACGCCGCCTACTACAACCGGTCGGATCTCCAGCGCCTGAGCCTCCAGTGGCAGGAGTATATGCCCTTTACCAAGCGCTATTTCGAGGTGCCGGAGAGCTATGCGGAGAATCCGGACGTGGGCTATTCCTGGGGCTTTTCCCTGGATATGCACTACGTGGATGAGTTCAAGATCCAGGTCCGGGATCCCATCCATCATCTGCCCAGCTGTTACTGTATCCACTCCGGCTTCAAAAGCTCCGGCAAAAACGCCTTCACCCCCCATCATCTGGATTATATGTTCCAGTACGCCAGAGAAAACGGCTACGAGGTGGCGGGCAAAGCCTGCGGCCGCCTGGTGTGCAGCGTGGTGGACGAGGGCAAGGTCACGGGCTTTTTCGAAGCCTGGCTGCCGGTAGAGAAAAAAGAGGAACAGGCATAGCGCGGCAGGAGCGTGGGAGCGTGCAGGGCCCGCATCCCGTGGGCGCAGCGGAAAAAGAGAGAAAAACACCCGGCCTCTGTGTCAAAAAAAGCGTCCTGCGGATGATCCCGTCCGCAGGGCGCTTTGTCGTTTATTTGCCTACACAGAACCGCTCAAAGATCCGGTCGGTCACGTCCTCCCGGACCGTGGCGCCGGTGACCTCTCCGATGGCGGCCATAGCGCTCTCCACCTCTGTGAGCACCGCGTCGGGGGTGATGCCGCTGTCCATGGCCTCCAGTGCCGAGCGGATGCACTCCAGCGCCCGTCGGGCCGCGTCCGCGTGCCGGGCGTTGGTGATCAGCTCTCCCTGCACTGCGGGGGCCTGGCCGCCGAACATGGCCTCCACGGCGGCGCTCAGATCCGACATGCCCTGTCCCGTTTTGGCCGAAAGGGTGACCACCGTCGGGACTATAGCCCGGATCTCTGAAAGATCGACGGCCTGGGGAAGGTCGGCCTTGTTCACCACGGCGATCGCGTGAGGCGCCTTTTTCGCCTGGTCCAGCACCTGCCTGTCGCCGTCAGAAAGGGGACGGGCGCCGTCGATGACCGCCAGCACCAGCTGGGCGCTCCGGGCGGCGGAAACGGCCCGCTCCACGCCGATGCGCTCCACAGGGTCCGCGGTGCCACGGATCCCCGCCGTGTCTGAAAGAGCCAACAGGACCTCTCCCAGCCGTACCCGCTCTTCAATGGTGTCCCGGGTCGTGCCGGGGATCTCGGTGACGATGGCCCGGTCGTATCCCACCAGGGCGTTGAGCAGAGAGGATTTGCCCGCGTTGGGGCAGCCGATAATGGCGCTTTTGACGCCGAAGCGCAGGATACGTCCCCGGTCAAAGGTGGCCAAAAGCGCCTCCAGATCCCGGCAGTAGCCCTGCAGAGATGCCCGGTATCCCGCAAGCTGAAAATCCTCGATGTCCTCGTCGGGGTAGTCGATCACCGCGTGAAAGTGTGCCATGATGTCCGTCAGGCCGCTGTAGATGACGCGGAACTTCTCCCCCATGACGCCGGCAAGCTGGCCCACGGCGTTCCGGGCGGCCTCCGCCGTCTCCGCGTCAATGAGGTCGACCACGGCCTCCGCCTGGGACAGATCCATCCGGCCGTTGAGAAAGGCCCGCTTGGTAAACTCTCCCCGGGTGGCCTGCCGGGCGCCCTGGGCAAACAGGGCCCGGAGCCCCTCTGCCAGCACCACGGGGGAGCCGTGGCACTGAAATTCCGCCGTGTCCTCGCCGGTGTAGCTGTTGGGGCCGCGGCTGACGGTGCAAAGGCAGATGTCCAGCAGATCGCCCCGGCAGTCGAACAGCTCCCCGTAGTACAGCTTCCGGTCCGCGGCGTCGGCTATGGACGCCCCGCCATAGGGCTTGAATACGGCGTTGGCAACTGCGATGGCGCGCTCCCCGCTGAGCCGCAGGATCCCGATGGCCGAAACGCCGGCGCCGGTGGCGATGGCGGCAATGGTGTCAGCCATGTCAGTCCTCCGGTCCGATCTCGTCCAGCTGCGCCAGCCAGATGGCGCTGCTGGCGTCGCTGGGCATCCGCCAGTCCCCTCTGGGGGACAGGGTCAGAGAGCCCACCTTGGGGCCGTCGGGCAGGCAGGAGCGCTTGAACTGCTGGGAGAAGAAGCGGCGATAGAAAGTTTTGAGCCACTTGAGAATGGTGTCCTTGTCATACTGGCCCGCAAAGGCGTACCGGGCAAGGCGGTAGACCTTTTTGGGGGCATAGCCCCAGCGGACGGCGTAGTACAGGAAAAAGTCGTGGAGCTCATAGGGCCCCACCAGATCCTCCGTCTTCTGGGAGATCTCGCCGTTTTCGGCGGGGAGCAGTTCCGGGCTGACGGGGGTGTCCAGAATGCTCATCAGAACGCCCCTGAGGGCCGTATCGTCGGTGGTGTCCGCGTAGTAGTGCACCAGATGGCGGACCAGGGTCTTGGGTACGCCGCCGTTGACGCCGTACATGGACATGTGGTCGCCGTTGTAGGTGGCCCAGCCCAGGGCCAGCTCCGACAGATCCCCGGTGCCCACCACCAGGCCGCCCTCCCCGTTGGCGATGTCCATGATCACCTGGGTGCGCTCCCGGGCCTGGGCGTTTTCAAAGACCACGTCCAGAGC
>ONVR01000035.1 GCA_900321335.1 uncultured Eubacteriales bacterium
CTGTACAAGGGCTCCCAGCTCAAAAAGCTGGTGTGCGCCGTGTTCCAGGGCTACATCGAAAAGCTCCAGGGGGACATGATCGACGCCGTGAAGACCCAGAGCCGGTTCCGGCCCATGGGCCGCTTCTCCGATCTGCAGCGGCTGATCCGGGGCTATCTGGGCTACGGCAACAAGATGGGCGAGGGGTGGCTGCTGACGGCGGAGATGCTGGAGCTGATCCACACGGGCACCAACAACATCGTCTGCACCCAGCCCTTTGGCTGCCTGCCCAACCACGTGGTGGGCAAGGGCATGATCCGGCGGCTGAAGGACGACTACCCCGACAGCAACATCGTGGCCATCGACTACGATCCGGGCGCCACCCGGATCAATCAGGAAAACCGCATCAAGCTCATGCTGGCAAACGCCTCGGACCAGCTCAAACAGATGCAGCGGCCCGCCCCCGGCGGCGACAAGCAGGAGGCCGCCGTATCGTGAGGGCCGTGGTCACAAGAGTCCGCAGCGCCAGCGTCACCATAGACGGCCAGATCGCCGGTCAGATCGGCAAGGGCTATCTGGTCCTGCTGGGGATCTCCGTATCCGACACCCCGGCCCAGGCGGAAAAGCTGGCAAACAAGGTCTGCAACCTGCGGGTGTTTGAGGACGACTCCGGCAAGATGAACCGGGACCTGGCCGCCGTGGGCGGCTCGATCCTGGTGGTGTCCCAGTTCACCCTGTACGCCGACTGCAAAAGCCGCAGGCCCGGCTTTACCGGGGCGGCCCGGCCGGAGACGGCCATCCCCCTGTACGAGCAGTTCATCGGGCTTTGCCGGGACCGGGGCTTTCCCGTGGAGACGGGGCGCTTCGGGGCGGACATGCTGGTACGCTCGGAAAACGACGGCCCCGTGACCATCCTCATGGACACGGACGCCCTGTAAATACCACCGGATACCGGAAAGGAGATACAACCCTATGCTCATCAAAACCATCGTGGTGGGAAATCTGGACACCAACTGCTATATCGTCACCGACGAGCAGACCCTGAAAAGCGCCGTCATCGATCCCGGCGGAGACAGCAACGCCATTTTAGACTATATCGAGGACAACAGGCTCACCGTGGAGGCCATTTTGTTCACCCACGGCCACTATGACCACACCATGGCCCTGGGAGAGGTTTACCGGGCCACCCGCGCCGCCGTATACGTGGACCGGAAGGACACCTATTCCACCGGGGAGGCCAACCCCATGAAGCTGGCCATCACCGGAGACGTCAACTACGTCGCCGAGGGCCAGACCATCCCCGTGGGCGGCCTGACCTTCACCGTTCTGGAGACCCCCGGCCACTCCCCCGGCTCCGTGACCTACCGGTGTGAGGACGCCCTGTTCACCGGCGACACCCTGTTCCGGGACTCCTGCGGCAGAACGGATCTGCCCGGCGGGGACATGGAGACGCTGATGGGCTCTCTGCTCAAGCTCTACGATCTGCCCGGGGACTACGAGGTCTACCCCGGCCACATGGACAGCTCCACCCTGGCCCGGGAGCGGGCCTTCAACTACTACATGCGCTACGCAAACGAGCAGGTCCGGGGGCAGGGATGATCCTCGAACTGGTGGGCCACGACTACAAATACGCCTGCGAGCAGGCCATGCTCATGCTCTGGCCGGAGCAGCGCCCGGAATACGGGACGGCGGGCGCGGATCTGAGCGCGCGGATCACCTTAAAACGATCACGGGTATACGCCACGGCGCATACCCGCGTTTTTGCCGGAGAAACCGTCTGCGACGGCGTCGCCCGGGTCCGGCTGGATACCCTGACGGACGAGGTCCTGACAAACCGCCACCTGTCCCGGATCCTGAAGCTGTCCTTTTACAAGGCGGGCATCGCCGCCACGGGGAAAGCCCCCGTGTGGGGGGCGCTGACCGGGGTGCGCCCCGGCAAGCTGGCGGTCCGGGCCCTGTCCCAGGGGGCCACCTCCGCCCAGGCCCGGCGGATGCTGGAGCGGGACTATTTCGTCACCCCGGCCCGGGCTGCCCTGTGCTGCGCCACGGCGGAGCGGACCATGGCGGTGAAAAACGCCCTGGAGGACCGGGACTGCTGCCTGTACGTGGGCATCCCCTTCTGTCCCACCCGGTGCGCCTACTGCAGCTTCGTCAGCAACAGCATTGAAAAGAGCAGCGGCCTGATCCCGCCCTTCCTCGCCGCCCTTGACCGGGAGATCGACGCATCGGCGGCAATCGTGCGTCAGGCGGGCCTGCGGATCGTGTCCGTCTATATAGGCGGCGGCACCCCCACGACCCTGGAGGCCGGGCAGCTGGCCCGGCTGCTGGAGCGGCTGCACGGGGCCTTTGACCTGTCCGGCTGCCGGGAGTTCACCGTGGAGGCCGGACGCCCCGACACCATCACCCGGGAAAAGCTCCTGGCCATCAAAAACGGCGGGGCCACCCGGATCAGCATCAACCCCCAGACCATGTCCGACGCCGTACTTGCGGCCATCGGGCGGCGCCACAGCGCCGACGACGTGCGCCGGGCTTACGACCTGGCCCGGCAGGTGGACGCGGGCGCCGTCAACATGGACCTGATTGCCGGCCTTCCCGCCGACGACCCGGCCGGCTTCCGCCGGAGTCTGGACACGGTCATGGCGCTCTCCCCGGAGAATATCACCGTCCACACCCTGGCTCTGAAAAAAGGCGCCGCCATCACCCTGGGCGGCACCCCCATCCCCGACGGGGCCCAGGTGGGCGCCATGGTGGATTACGCCGCGACGGCCCTGTCCGGCCGGGGCTACAGCCCCTACTACCTGTACCGGCAGAAATTCATGTCCGGGGGCTTTGAAAACGTGGGCTGGACACGACCCGGCTTTGAGAATCTGTACAACATCTGCATCATGGAGGAGCTCTGCTCCATCATCGCCCTGGGCGGCGGCGGCTCCACCAAGCTCATCCGCCCCGGCGAGAGCAGGATCCGGCGGATCTTCAACGCCAAGTACCCCCGGGAGTACATCGACGGCATTGCCGAGTACATCCGGCGGAAGGACGGGATCCTCACCTTTTACGAGGCGAAATAACCCGGACGGGATACGGCCCTTATGCCATATCCCGTCCGGGTTTTTTATGCGTTCTGCGCCTCTGTCTCCAGGGCCCGGTAGTCCACTTTTCCGGCCGGCGTCAGGGGAAGGGCCTCCCGGAACGTGTAGAAGGTCGGCCGGGCATAGGACGGCAGGGACTGCTCACAGCGCTCCCGCAGGTCCCGCTCGATCTCCGGGGTCCGGGCCATATCCGCCTTTGCCACGGCCACGTATGCCCGCAGCACCTGATCCGTGCCGGAAACCGCGCCCACGATGCAGCTCTGCAGCACCGCCTCGTGGCCGTCGAGCACCTTTTCCGACATGTTGGGAAACACCTTGTAGGCCACGCCGTCCTTTACCGTCAGGATCACCCGCTTCATCCGGCCCTGCAGATACACGAACCCGTCCTCGTCCACGTATCCCAGGTCCCCCGTGTGCAGCCACTCCGAGCCGTCGGCGTGGACGCGGAAAAGATCTTTTGTGGCCTCCGGATCGCCCCGGTAGCCCAGCATCCGGGAGGGGCTCTGCAAACAGATCTCCCCCACCTGACCGCCGGGCAGCTCCGTCTGCGTGTCGTTGTCGTAGATCATCAGATTGTTCTTCGGCAGGGGGATGCCGACGCTGCCGACCTTGTTGACCGTGGTAAAAGAGGCCACCGCCGTTGCGCACACTTCCGTCATGGCATAGCCCTTGGTCAGAACGGCGCCGCTGTTTTTTGTCCGGAGCAGCCGGTTCATCTCCTCCTCCAGGGCCATCGTCATACCGTCGCCGCCGACCGCTATGTTTTTTATGAAGGACAGGTCAGACGTTTCCGTCTTTAACAGGGGCGAAACGTATGCGGGAACCGCCATGATGTGATTGGGGCGGTACTTGCGCAGATAGTGCTTCCATTGCGCCGGATCAAACTTGGGAATGAGAACGGCGCAAAAGCCCAGACACAGGGGCACGTGGGTGCACGACAGGATCCCGTAGACCACGAAAGGGATCATGATCTGCAGGAAAACGTCTCGCCGCTCCGCATTTTTCATCATCTGAAGATAGGTCAAGGCGGCGGTGTTCATGGCACAGTCGCTGAGCATCACCGCCTTGGGCACCCCCGTGGTGCCGCCGGTATGGGCCAGCAGACACGTTGTATGGGGATCTTTGACGTAATCGACGGCGGGCTGCCCGGCCCCCAGCTTGAGGAAATCCCGCCAGTCCGTGACGATGGGGTCGGCCTGCCAGGGCGCCTTCTTCCTCCCCGCTTTCAGGTAATAGCCCGCCCGGGTCGGCAGGGGCATCGCGTAAGAGACGCAAACGGAAACCACGTGGGCCGCGCCCACTGCACGGGCCGCGGAAACCACCTTTTCCCCGAACAGGTCCAGGGTCACCACGACCCTGGCTTCCGCCTCCTGCAGGTACTTCACAAGGTCGTCCCGCTCCGCCAGCACGTTGAGGAAATCCACAACCGCTCCGATCCGGTTCAGGGCGTAAAAGCACACCACGCTGGCCACCGTGGAGACGGACACGATGGGCACCACGTCTCCCGGCCGGACGCCGAGAGCCAAAAACGCCCTGGCCGCCCGGTCGATCTGCGCAAAGAGTTCGCCGAAAGAAATGCGATTGCCAAAATAATTCAGGGCGGTATCCGCCGGATGCTCCCGGTTGCAGGCGTACATAAACTCGTACAGGCTGCACGCCGGGGTCGGCGCCTCGACGGCCTCCCTGGAGTAGTATTTCAGTCAGGGCTTGTCCACAGACGGAAAGCCCGTCAGTTTCTGTTCTTCTGTCATGTGTCTACTTCCTGTCGTACAGCC
>ONVR01000203.1 GCA_900321335.1 uncultured Eubacteriales bacterium
ACGTTTGTGACAGAATTTCGTCGAATTGCGCAATAAAAATAACAGGTAACTAAAAAAAGTTACAAAAATCTATTGAATTATTTTCAAATTCAGTATATTATACATATTAGTCAAAATAACGAACATGTTTTGTTATTGTCAATTTGATGAAATGGGGGACTCATAATGTCCGGGAGAATTTTCCAGAGCGTTATCGTCCAGATGAAGGACGCGACCACAAGACCCATCGGCGTCATCGACTCCGAGGGGACCGTTGTAGCCAGCAGCGAGCTCGCTCTGATCGGATCGCATATCGGAGTTTTTCCCACCACGTCCGACGAAACGGGGGACAAGGTGGTCAAGAGCTTCGGCAGGACATTCAAGATGTTGGGCAACGCCGGCAGTCAGTTTGACTACGCGGTGTTTGTCGACGGCGAGGATGATTACGCACGCACCGTTTGCGTCATGGCTTACATAGCCATCTCCGAGGCAAAGATCTATTACGAGGAGAACCATGATAAGGGCGCCTTTGTGAAGAACATCATCTCCAACAATATCCTGCAGGGCGATATCTACGTCAGAGCCAAGGAACTGCACTTTGTTACGGATATAACCCGTATCGTCTACCTGATCCGTCAGGTGGGCAAGGCGGATACGGCCGCCACGGAGCTGCTTCAGGAGCTGTTTCCCGACAAACAGCGGGATTTTGTCGTTTCCGTCAGCGAGACGGATATCGCCGTAATTCTGGAATTCCAGGGTGCCTCTGAGACCCGGCAGATTCAGAAGACAGCCGAGCTCATGGAGGAAAAGCTCACCGAGGAGCTGGGCCTGAAGGTGGTCATCGGGATCGGTACGCCAGCCAAGCACATCCGAGAGCTGGCGGACCGCTTCAAGGAGGCCCAGGTGGCCATTGATATCGGCAAGGTCTTTGACTCGGAAAAATCCATCATCAACTATGAGAACCTGGGCATCGGCAGATTGATCTATCAGCTGCCCACCACCCTGTGTGAGATGTTCCTGATGGAGATCTTCAAGAAAAATCCTATCGAGTCTCTGGATCAGGAGACCCTGTACACCATCAATAAGTTCTTTGAGAACAATTTGAACGTGTCGGAGACGTCCAGAAAGCTCTTTGTGCACAGAAACACCCTGGTCTACCGGCTGGAGAAAATCAAAAAGCTGACGGGACTGGACCTGCGTGAATTTGACCACGCCATCGTGTTCAAGGTGGCCCTGATGGTCAAGCAGTATCTCAATTCCCAGGATAAACGCTATTAAGGAAGAAGGCGCAGTTGCCGCCGGGAGGGGAATCCCGCCCAAACACAGCACAGGCGGCAGAACGGAGCAGTTATGATTCAATTTACAGATGTATTCAAGACCTACGAAAACGGCATCAAGGCCATACGCGGCGTTTCCATGGAGCTGGAAGACGGCGAGTTTGCCTTTCTGGTGGGCCCTTCGGGCTCCGGCAAATCCACGATCATCAAGCTCATCACCGGAGAGGTCGCGCCTTCGGATGGAACCGTGATCGTAAACGGTTACAATATGGGCACCATTCGCCCGAGAAAAATGCCCTACGTCCGACGCACCATCGGCGTGGTGTTTCAGGATTTCCGTCTGATCGAAAAAAAGACGGTATATGAAAACGTGGCCTTTGCCATGCGGGTCGTGGGAGCCACCAACAAGGAGATCCGGCAGCGCGTGCCCTACGTGCTGGACTTGGTCGGCCTGGATACCAAGGCCAAGATGAAGCCCATGGAGCTCTCCGGCGGTGAGCAGCAGCGTGTGGCCATTGCCAGGGCCCTTGTGAACAACCCCAGAATGATCGTGGCGGACGAGCCCACGGGAAACCTGGACCCGGCCAGAAGTCTGGAGATTATGATGCTTCTGGAAAAGATCAACGAGTTGGGGACAACGGTTCTCGTGGTCACCCATGAGAAGGAGTTTGTCAACAACTTCTCCAAGCGCGTTATCGCCATTGATAACGGGCATATTATCAGCGATGGATTAGGTGGATATTACGATTATGAGCTCGAACAATAACAACGTCAGATCCGTAAGACGGAGAAAAGGAAACAGAATTGGATATTACCTCAAGGAGGGCTTTGGCAGTGTCTTTACCCACGGATTCATGTCCTTTGCGGCGATCTGTGTGATCATTGCCTGTCTGCTGATCATGGGCAGCTTTTCCCTGCTGGCCATCAACGTCAACCAGATCATCGGCTCTCTGGAGGATGAAAACGTCATTCTCGCGTTTGTGGACGATTCCTATACCGAAGAACAGGCCCAGGCGCTCAAGCCCCAGATCCTTGCCGTTGCCAATGTCACATCCTGTGATTTTATCAGCAAGGACGACGCCATGAAGAGCTTTACCAGCCGCTATGACAACTCCCTGTTTGATAACATGGATTCCAGCGTTCTGCGGCACCGGTATGCCGTATATATGGACGATATCACCCTGCTGACCGAAACCCAGATGGCCCTGAAGAACATTCCGGGCATCGCCACGGTCAACGCCAGCCAGTCCATTGCCAAGGGCCTGATTACGCTGCGCAACGTGGTCAGCGTGATCACCATTGTGCTGGCGGTCATCCTGTTTGCCGTGTCCCTGTTTATCATGGCAAACACCATCAAGCTCACCACGGTGGAACGAAAAGAGGAGATCGCCATCATGAAGATGGTGGGCGCCACCAACCGGTTTATCCGATGGCCCTTTGTGGTGGAAGGATTTATCCTGGGCATCACCGGCGCGCTCATCGCCTTCCTGTTTGAAAGCGGCATCTACGCGCTGGTTATGGCGAATCTTGCCCGCAGGTACACCATGACGTTTATCAACGTCGTACCGCTGTCCGTTGTGGCGGTGCCCATGCTGGTGGTGTTCCTGATCATCGGATTCTTCATCGGCGTGATCGGTAGTGCAGTGGCCATTAAGAATTATCTGAAGGTTTAATGGAGGAGTTTATGAAAAGCAAAGCATTTGTGCGGACTATCGCCATCGTACTGGCTGTTATCCTGGCATGCTCTGTCCTGTTTTCCGCCATCAGCGTCCTGACGGCTTCCGCCGTTACCCAGGGCGAGATCGACGAACTCAAACAGCAGCAGTCCTCTCTGGAGGCACAGCAAAACGAGATCGCCTCCCGGATCAACTCGCTGGAGTACGAACAGATGACTACGCTGAGCAAAAAACAGGTGCTCGACGAACAGATGACGCTGACCCAGAATGAGATCAATAACATCACCGACCAGATCGCCCTGTACGATACATATATTGAGCAGAAGAAGGTTGAAGTGGCGGAAGCCCAGGCCAAAGAGGACGAGCAGTGGGAGCTGTACAAGCAGCGCATCCGCGTCATGGAGGAAAACGGCATCATCTCCTACCTGGCGGTGATCTTCGAGGCAACCAGCTTTGCCGATCTTCTGGGACGTCTGGACTTTACCAACCGCGTGATGCAGAACGATGAGAAGATCTATCAGGATCTGGACGCTGCCCGGAAGGCGACCATCCAGGCCAAGGAGGACCTGGAGGCGGTTCAGGAGGAACAGCGCCAGGAAAAGCTTGCCCTGGAGGACAAGAAAGCAGAACTCAACACCCAGATCGAAGAGGCTTCTGCCATGCTCCTTGCCATTGAGCAGGACATCGAGGCCAACAAGGCCGATTATGACGAGCTCAACAACGCCAAGAACGCCCTGGAGCAGTCCCTGCAGGAAAAGGTGACCCAGTACGAAAAAGAGCAGGAGGAGGCGCGCAGAGCGGCTGAGGCCGCGGCGGCCGCCGCTGAGGCGGAGGAGCGTGCCCGCCGTGAGGCTGAGTCCCAGCAAAAGCAGGAGGAAGAGACTGCCAATCAGACGGAGCAGACGCCGGAGGACACCACCGGCACCGATACCGGAAGCGATTCTGGCGATGATGAGGAGGACTACGGCAACTCGGACTATGTGGAGAGCACCGGCTACTTTATCTGGCCCTCTTACGACAGCAGATACGTGACCTCATATTTCGGCGGCAGAGTCCATCCCATTACCGGTGTGTATAAGAACCACAACGGCGTGGATATCGGCGCGTCCTATGGCTCGGCCATCATCGCCGCTGACAGCGGCACTGTGATCGAGGCCAGTTACGACTACGGCTACGGCAATTACGTTATGATCTCCCACGGCAACGGGTATTCCACCCTGTACGCCCACATGTCCAGCATTTACGTGTCCGTCGGCGAGACCGTGTATCAGGGAGAGTCCATCGGCGCAGTGGGCATGACCGGATATGCCACCGGCCCGCATATTCACTTTGAGGTGTGGGTTGACGGCTACCGCATCAATCCGCTGGACTTCTTCTCCGACTACGAAGTAAGCCCCGACGCATAAGCGGCGTATGAAAAAATACAGCCTGAAAACAGTGATAGTGCTGATGCTTTTAGCATCAGCGCTTATCTGTATTCTGATGGGATTCTTCCTCTGGCGCTGGACCGGTCTGGGAACAAAGAATTTCCACGAGGTGCTCCGGTACGCCGAGCTTCTGCGAAAGATCGACCGTTACTACGTTGGGGATTACGACCCGGAACTTGTGGCGGACGCCGCGATGGACGCCGCCGTTTCCAACCTGGGGGACCGGTGGTCCTATTATCTCAACCGGGAGGCGTATGCGCAGTATATCAATTCCTCCAACAATGAGTATGTGGGACTTGGCATCGTGATCGAGCAGGAGCCGGAATCCGGCGCCCTGCGGATCCTGCGGGTCTATGCGGATTCTCCGGCGATGCAGGCGGGACTGCAGATCGGGGACCTGATCACCGCGGTGGACGGAGAGAGCATTCTGGAGCTGGATCTGACCCAGGCAAAGGCGAAGATCGCTCGCCCTGCAGGACAGGCCATTGCCCTGACGGTGGATCGGAACGGGGAAACCCTTGGGGTGGACGCCGTGTGTGATCACGTTTTCGTCTCTCCCGTGGAAGGGGAGCTGCTGACGGACGGCGTGGGCCTGATCACCATCATGAATTTTGACAAAGGGTCTTCCGAGGGCTTTCAGACCCAGTACGAGGCCCTGCTGGAACAGGGTGCAAAAGCGTTTGTCTTTGACGTGCGCAGCAATCCCGGCGGCTACGTATCCGAGCTGTGCAATATTTTGGACTATCTGCTGGGCTCCTGCGAGATTTTTGTCTCCGTCGCCCCGGATGGGGAGGAGACGGTCACGACCTCGGATGAGGCCATGCAGGACGATCCCGCCGTGGTGCTCGTAAACGGGGATTCCTACAGCGCCGCGGAATATTTTGCCGCCGTGCTCAGCGACTACGGCTATGCCCGGACCGTGGGGACCCATACTACGGGCAAGGGCAGATCCCAGATCACGGTGGAGCTGATGGACGGCGGGGCCCTGCATATCTCCTCTGCGGAGTACGTCACCCCGAACCGGGTGAGCCTGTACGACCAGGGCGGCATCGCGCCGGATTACACCGTGGAGCTGTCGGAGGAGAAACAGTCGCTCCTGCTGTCGGGTGCTCTGGCCCCGGAGCAGGACGAGCAGCTGCAGAAGGCGCTGGCCCTGCTGAAATAAGAAAACGACAGGGTTTGTGTTGACAAGGCGGAAAATTATGGGGTATAATACCCCAGTTACCATGTAATACAGTCATTTTTGAAAGGATGATAGAATATGGCAGCAGAAGCAAAGCATCAGATGAGTGCGGAGCGGTATGAAAAGCTCAAGGAAGAACTGGAATACCTCAAAACCGTCCGGACCAAGGAGGTTGCCGAACAGCTCAAGGAGGCCCGTTCCTTTGGCGACCTCTCCGAGAACAGTGAGTACGACGAGGCCAAAACAGAGCAGGGCAAGCTCTATTCCAAGATCGCCGAGTATGAAGAGCTGATCAAAAACGCCGAGATCGTGGAGAATACCAATGCCGTCGATCACGTGGGCATGGGCAGCAAGGTCACGGTTTTGGACGTTGAGTTCAACGAAGAAGTGACCTATCAGCTGGTGGGCTCTCAGGAAGTGGATCCCGATAAAAACCTGATCTCCAACGAGTCTCCCCTGGGCGCCGGCCTGCTGGGACACAAGGTGGGGCAGACCGTGGACGTTCACGCCCCGGACGGGATCATCCAGTTCAAGATCCTCAAGATCGAAAAGTAACACTCCCTGTTTTGGAGGTATACAATGGCAGACAACAATACGACCCCCGCCGCAGTGGAGCAGGACCTCTCCGAGATCCTGCAGATCCGGCGGGACAAGCTCAATAAGCTCCAGGAGGAAGGCCGGGATCCGTTTCAGATCACGAGATTTGACCGCACTGCATACTCCCGGGATATTCAGGACAACTTTGAGACCCTGGAGAATACGGACGTGGCGCTCTGCGGCCGGATCATGGCCAAGCGCGGGATGGGCAAGGCCATCTTTGCCGATCTTGCCGACGACAAGGGCAGGATCCAGATCTACGTGCGGCTAAATGACGTGGGGGAGGAGGCCTTCGCTGACTTCCGGAAGGTGGATATCGGCGATATCATCGGTGTGACGGGTTTCGTGTTCAAGACCAAGATGGGCGAGGTGTCCGTGCACTGCAAAACGGTGCAGCTGCTCAGCAAGTCCCTCAAGCCTCTGCCGGAGAAGTTCCACGGCCTGACCAACACGGAGCTGAAATACCGGCAGCGCTACGTGGATCTGATCATGAATCCGGAGACCCGCAGAACCTTTGAGATCCGGAGCCGGTTTATCCGGCATATCCGCTCGTATCTGGACGCCCGGGGCTATATGGAGGTGGAGACGCCTGTTCTCAACACCATCTCCGGCGGCGCTACCGCCAGACCCTTTATCACCCATCACAATACCCTGGATATCGACATGTACATGCGTATCGCCACGGAGCTTCATCTCAAGCGGCTGATCGTAGGCGGCATTGAGCGGGTCTATGAGATCGGCCGGATCTTCCGCAACGAGGGTATGGATACCAGACACAATCCGGAGTTCACCACCATTGAGCTGTACCAGGCTTATACCGATTTCCACGGTATGATGGATATTGCCGAGGGGATCTTCTCCACGGCCGCCATGGACATTCTGGGGACTTATCACCTCCAGTGGCAGGGCTATGACATCGACCTGACCCCTGGCTGGAAGCGCATGACCATGATCGAGGCCGTCAAGGAGTACGTGGGCATCGACTTCGGCGCCATCTCCGACGATGACCAGGCCGTGGCCGCGGCAAAGGCCGCCGGTGTGGAGCTGCCTGCCACAGCGGACAAGACCTGGGGCAACGCCCTGTATGAGTGCTTTGACCAGAAGGTGGAGGAGCACCTGATCCAGCCCACCTTTATCACCATGTACCCGGTTGAGGTCTCACCTCTGACCAAGCGGTCTCCCGCCGACCCCAGACTCACCGAGCGGTTTGAGTTTTTCATCTGCCACAGCGAGATGGGCAATGCCTACTCCGAGCTGAACGATCCCATTGACCAGCGGGCCCGCTTTGAAAAGCAGCTGGCGCTCCGGGAGCGTGGCGATGACGAGGCGGAGATGCTCGACGAAGACTTCCTCAACGCCCTGGAGTACGGTATGCCCCCTACGGGCGGCATGGGCATCGGCATTGACCGGGCCGTAATGCTGCTGACCAACAGTTCCTCCATTCGGGACGTGATCCTCTTCCCGACCATGAAGCCCGAAGGCTTGCAGAAGAAGGAAACAACAGAAGAAAATGCTGCACCTGAGGCAGTACCGACAGCACCTGTAGTGGAAGAAAAAATCGATTTTTCTAAAGTCGTGATCGAGCCCCTGTTCGAGGATCAGGTGGACTTTGAGACCTTCTCCAAGAGCGA
>ONVR01000009.1 GCA_900321335.1 uncultured Eubacteriales bacterium
CTGCCAGAACGGCCAGCAGCAGTTCTGCGAGCACGCCGACGAGACCAACTATCCCGGCATGAGCGAGAGCATCGTCTGGCACGAGTCTCAGGTCTACAAGCTCCCCGATGAGGTGAGCCTGAAGAAGGGCTGCCTGCTGGAGCCCGTGTCCGTGGCCGTACGGCTCATGGATAAGGTGGGTATGAAGTTCGGCCAGCGGGTGTGCATCTGCGGCGGCGGCCCCATCGGCCTTCTGGCCCTCCAGGCCATCGCCAAATACGGCGCGGCGGAGCTGACCCTTATCGAGCCCATCGAGGCCCGGCGGGAGCTGGCCAGGAAGTACGGGGCCAAGTACGTCATCGACCCCATGGCCGACGATTCCGTGAAGAAGGGCCTCGAACTGACAGACGGCCGTGGCTATGACGTGGTCATCGACTGCTTCGGCAGCCCCAAGGCGGCCTATCCGCTGCCCCAGCTCTGCGCCCGGGGCGGCAAGCTGATCTACGCTGCCATGTATCCCAACGACTGGGAGATGCCGCTGAACATCTACAAATACTGCTACTACAACGAGCTGGAGATCACCGGCATGTACGTGTCCCCCTACGCCTATCCCAGAGCGGCCCAGATGCTCCAGGAGTTTGATCTGGACGCTTTCACCGAAAAGGTGTTTGAGATCGACCAGGCCGAGGAGGCCTTTGCCGCCCAGGTCACGGGCAAGTATACCAAGATCCTCATTCGCTGCAACCAGATCGACGGCGAATAATCAGAGACAAAGGAGTGTGTTGGATGAAAGTCAAGCCTATCGACATGGCTACGGTCCATGAGCTTGAGAAGGCGTGCTACGACGTGCGCCATGAGCTTCTCACCCTCATCTACAACATCGGCATGGGACACCTGGGCGGGGAACTGTCCATGGTGGAGGTCGCCGTTGCCATGTATTACCGTTACCTCAATTTCGACGTGAACGATCCCCACAAGCCGGATCGTGACCGTTTTATCCTCAGCAAAGGCCACTGCAGCGAGACGCTGTATACCATCTTCTCTCAGCTGGGCGCCTACTCGCTGGAGTACATGGTGGAGAACTTCGAGTGCCTGGACAAATCCAAGTTCGGCATGCACACCAACCGGAAGTACTGCCCCCAGATCGAGGTCTCCGCGGGCTCGCTGGGCCACGGCCTTCCCATTGCCGTGGGCATGGCCCTTGCCGGCCGGAAGCAGAAGGCCCCCTGGCGCGTGGTGGTCATGACCGGCGACGGAGAGCTGGGGGAGGGCTCCAACTGGGAGGCCCTGATGAGCGGCGGCCATTACCAGCTGGGCAACCTGGTGCTCATCGTGGACAAGAACAAGCTCCAGATGACGGGCACCACCCGGGACGTTATGAACAACGATCCCCTGGACGAGAAGTTCCGGGCCTTTGGCTGGGACGTGCGGGTGATTGAGGACGGCAACGATATGCTCCAGGTCTGCCAGTGCCTGGACACCCTGCCGGAGCCGGATCCCGTGACCCGCAGAAAGCCCATCGCCATCATTGCCAACACCGAGAAGGGCCACGACGTGGACTTCATGGCCGGCAACGTCAAGTGGCACGGCGGCGGCATCGCCAAGGAGCAGTATGACGAAGCGATCGCTTCTCTCGATAAAAACTGGAAGGAGAGACAAAGCAAATGGCAGTAAAAACGACTTTTGATTTTGACCAGATGCTCTCCAGCGCCAGAGAGGCGTATGCCGAAGAGCTTATGCGCATGGCGGACGAGGGGCTGGATTTCGTGTTCACCTACTCCGACAACGTGGCGCCCTCCTCCTCCGCGGGCAAGCTGGTTGCCAAATATCCCGACCGCTGCTTCAATTTCGGCATTGCCGAGCCCGGCCAGGTGGGTGCCTCCTGCGGCATGGCCCTGGCGGGAGAGGTGGTCTACGCCCAGGTCATGGGCCCCTTCCTGTCTCTGAGAAGCGCCGATCAGATCCACACGGACATCGCCTATAACGACGTCAACGTCCGCCTCATCGGCACCCACGCCGGCGTCACCGCCGGGGGCGGCCCCACCCACAACTGCATCGCGGACCTGGCCCTGTACCGGGCCATCCCCAACCTGACGGTGGTGGTCCCCGCCGATGCGGCCCAGTGCTGCAAGGCCATCCGCCAGTCCCTGACCTTCCAGGGCCCCATGGTCATCCGCATCGACCGGGCCGGTATGCCCGCCGTCTACGCGGACAACGATTACGAGTTCACCTTCGGCAAGGCCATTGAGACCCTGCCCGGTACGGACGTGACCCTGATCGCCACCGGTTCTCCCGTGTACTGGTCCCTGATGGCCGCCAAGAAGCTCAAGGAGGAGCACGGCATCAGCGCCCGGGTCATCGACATGCACACGGTCAAGCCTCTGGACAAGGACATGATCCTCAAGTGCGCCCGGGAGACGGGAAACATCGTCTCCGTGGAGGAGCACTCCATCAACGGCGGCCTGGGAAGCGCCGTGGCCGAGACCCTCATGGAGGCCGGCTTCAACGGCAAGTTCCGGCGGGTGGGTCTGCCCGACGAGTTCGCCGTCCTGGGGGAGACAGACGCCATTTATCACTACTACGGCATGGATCCCGAGGGCATCGCCAAGGCCGCTCTGGAACTGCTGAAGTAAGCGTTCACGCAAAAAAACGCGGTGTGATTTTCATCACACCGCGTTTTTGTTTTTGCCTTATCCGGCCAGCTGCTGAGCCCGCTGGAGGGCGGCGTAGGCGCCGTTTTTCTCCATCAGCTCCGTGTGGGTGCCCTGCTCCACGATCTGCTCCCCGTCGATCACGGCGATGCGGTCGGCACCCCGGATGGTGGAGAGCCGGTGGGCGATGATGATGCAGGTCCTGCCGTGGCTGAGCTCGTCCAGGCTGGCCTGGATCTTCTGCTCCGTCACACTGTCCAGCGCCGAGGTGGCCTCGTCGAGAATGAGGATGGGGGGATCCTTCAGAAAGACCCGGGCGATGGAGATGCGCTGCTTCTGGCCGCCGGAGAGCATAACGCCCCGCTCTCCGATGTAGGTGTCGTAGCCGTCGGGCATGGCCATGATCTCCTGATGGATCTCCGCCCGGACGGCGGCCTGGACCACCTCCTCGTCGGTGGCGTCGGGACGGCCGTAGCGGATGTTTTCCCGGACGGTGCCGGCAAACATGAACACGTCCTGCTGGATGATGCCGATGGCCCGGCGCAGGCTCTCCTGGGTCACGGCGCGCACGTCGCGGCCGTCCACGGTGACCCGGCCCTCCGTCACGTCGTAAAACCGGGGCAGCAGATGGCAAAGGGTCGTCTTGCCGCCGCCGGAGGGTCCCACCAGAGCAAAGCTCTCCCCCTTGTGGATGGTCAGGTTCACGTCCTTGAGCACCTCGGCGCCCTCCCCGTACCGGAAGGTGACGTTTTCGTATTGGATCTCGCCCTGCACGTCCGTAAGGGGCTGGGCGTCGGCGGCGTCCCGGATCTCCGGCTCCGTGCGCATGATCTCCAGGAACCGGGAGAAGCCGGCGCTGCCCTGGGTGTACTGCTCCATGAACATAATGAGCTTGCGCAGGGGGGAGACGAAGGCGGACACGTACAGGGTGAAGGTCACAAGGTCGATGTAGTCCATGCGCCCTGCCATGATCAGCAGACCGCCTACGCCGATGACCACCACCTGCATGGCGCCGGTGGAGAACTCCATGCCGCTCTGGAACAGGCCCATGGCCTTGTAATAGCCTCTCCGGGCGGTTTTGAAGATGTTGTTGCTGCCGTCGAACTTTTTCAGCTCCTCCGTCTCGTTGGCGAAGGCCTTTGCCGTGCGGATGCCGCTGATGCCGCTTTCAATAGCGGCGTTGATATCCGCGGTTTTCTTGCGGACCTCCACACTGGCTTTGTGCATCCGGCCCCGCTGGCGCACGGTAAACAGCAGGCACAGGGGCAGGATGATCAGCAGCACCAGGGCCAGCTCCCACCGGATGAAGAACATGACGGCCAGGGCGCCCACGATGGTCAGAGAGCAGATGATCACGTTCTCCGGCCCGTGGTGCGCCAGCTCCGTGATGTCAAATAAGTCGTTGGTCACACGGCTCATCAGGGCGCCGGTCCGGTTCTGGTCGAAAAAGCTGAAGCTCAGCTGCTGCATATGGGTAAAAACGTCCCGGCGCATATCCGCCTCCACCAGCACGCCCATACCGTGGCCCACCACGGTGATCACGTAGTACAGCACGCCCTTTAGCACGTAAGCCAGCAGAATCACGGCGATGACCGTAAAAAAGGTGGCGTAGAGCTGCTGGGGCAGCAGCCGCTGCATGGAGGTGCGGGACACGATGGGGAAGATC
>ONVR01000367.1 GCA_900321335.1 uncultured Eubacteriales bacterium
AGCTCCGGGGTCATCCGGCTGAGCACGTGGCAGGCGGCCGCCGCGGCAATGGGGTTGCCGCCAAAGGTGGTGGCGTGGGTTCCGGGAGTGAAAACGTCCCGGCACTTCTCCCCCGCCATGACGCCGCCGAAGGGCAGGCCCCCGGCGATGCCCTTGGCAAAGCTGACGATATCCGGAAGGATGTTGTACTGCTGGAAGGCAAACAGACTGCCCGTCCGGCCGACACCGGTTTGGACCTCGTCCACGATCAGCAGCATGTCCTTCTGCTCACAGAAGGCTTTGACCTGCTGTACAAAATCGTAGTCCAGCGGCAGCACGCCCCCTTCTCCCTGGATCAGCTCCAGCATCACCGCGCAGGTATCATCCCCGCAGGCGGCTTTTACGCTCTCCAGGTCGTTGGCTTTTGCGTATCGGAAGCCCTGGGTGAAGGGGAAAAAGTAATTGTGGAAAACCTCCTGCCCCGTGGCGGAGAGGGTCGTCACCGTCCTGCCGTGGAAGGACTGATAGAGGGTGACGATGTTCGTTCTGGCCGTTCCGTACCGGTCAAAGGCGTACTTTCTGGCCAGCTTGATGGCGCCCTCGTTGCTTTCACCGCCGCCGTTGGCAAAAAAGACGTTGCTCATCCCCGTGCGCTCGGTGAGCATAGCGGCCGCCCGGATATAGGGCTCCGTATAATACAGGTTGGACACGTGCTGGAGCTTCAGGGCCTGGCGGTAGACCACATCGGCCCACTCCCGGTCGCCGTAGCCCAGACAGTTCACGCCGATGCCGCTGGTAAAGTCCACGTACATCTTCCCCTCAGGGCTGTACAGCCGGCTCCCGGCGCCATATTCCAGGGCCACGTCAAAGCGGCCGTAGGTCTGCATGACGCACTGTTTGTCCAGTGCCTTGAGTTCATCGCTGTTCATATTACCGTTCCTCCTTTTCCAGGATCATGGTCCCGGCGCCGGAGTCCGTGAGCATTTCAATGAGAATGGAATGCGGGATCCGTCCGTCGATGATGTGGGTCCGTTTGACCCCGCCGGCCACCGCGGAGACGCAGCACTGGATCTTGGGGATCATGCCGCCGCTGATGATGCCGCTGTCGATATACCCCTGAACCTCCTGGGGTCTGATGACGTGGATGAGGGTACTCTCGTCCCCGGGATCCTGAAGCACGCCCCGTGTATCCGTCAGGAGCACGAGCTTCTCCGCCCCCAGCGCCTTTGCAAGCTCCGCCGCGGCGGTGTCCGCGTTGATGTTGTAAGAGGTCTCCTCGTCGATGCCCAGCGCCACCGTGGAAACCACGGGTATGGTATTGTGCTCCAGGGCCGTGAGGACCACCTCAGGATTGACCCTGACGATGTCCCCCACCAGGCCGTAGTCATAGCCGTCGTTTTTGTTCAGGCGCTTTGCCTCAAACAGGCAGCCGTCCAGGCCGCAAAGGCCGATGGCATAGCCGCCCTTGCGGTTGATGGTCGCCACCAGCTCCTTGTTGACCTTTCCGCACAGGACGCTCTGTACCACGTCCATGGTCTCCTCGTCCGTATAACGCAGGCCGTTGACGAACCGGGA
This sequence comes from uncultured Eubacteriales bacterium, assembly GCA_900321335.1. Taxonomy (GTDB): domain Bacteria; phylum Bacillota; class Clostridia; order Oscillospirales; family Oscillospiraceae; genus RUG678. Next base: position 1,555 of record ONVR01000367.1, read on the forward strand.
CTCTTTGCCGATCTTTTTGAGCATGGTGTTGATCTCCGGGCCGCCGCCGTGGACGATGACCACCTTCATACCCACAAGGTTGAGCAGCAAAATGTCCTCCATCACCGCGTCAAACAGCTCCTGGCTGATCATGGCGTTGCCGCCGTATTTGATCACCACGATCTTCCCGCTGAATTTCTGAATATAGGGCAGGGCCTCTATGATGACCTTTGCCCGGTCAAGCTCTGAAATTGCCATTTTGACCTCCCTTCGCACCGGGTACCGGCCCGGTCCGGGCCGCCCGTAATCCACTGTTTTCCTGTTTCGTTCTGAACGAAGGCTTACGTTCTGTAGTCCCCGTTGATCCGGACGTAATCGTAGGTCAGATCACAGCCCCAGCAGACGGCCTCGGCGCCCCCTTCGGCCATGGTCACGTCGATGATCACTTCCTTCTCGGTCAGGACGGTTTTGGCAAGATCCTCGTCAAAATCAAGTCCCCGGCCGTTTTGGCACACCTGGACCCGCCCGGCCTGCGAGGCAAAGGCGATGTCCACCCGCTCCGGGTCAAAGGTCTCCCCGGAATATCCCATGGCGGCCAGAACACGGCCCCAGTTGGCGTCACAGCCGAAAACGGCGGCCTTGGTCAGAGAAGAGCCGATCACGCTCTTGCCGATATTCTCCGCCTGCTCAACGGACGCGGCCCCCTGTACCTTACAGGTGATCAGGTGCTTTGCCCCCTCCCCGTCCGCGGCCATGGACCGGGCCAGGTCGATGCACAGGGCCGTAAAGGCCGCCGCAAAGGCGTCGTAATCCGGTCCCTCTTCCGTGATCTCGGCGTTTCCCGCCATGCCGTTTGCCAGCACGATGCAGGAGTCGTTGGTGGAGGTGTCGCCGTCCACGCTGATGCGGTGAAAGCTCACGGCGTTGGCCGCCAGCAGGGCCTTTTTCAGCATGGGTGCGGCGATGGCGCAGTCGGTGGTGAGATAGCAGAGCATGGTACCCATATTGGGGTGGATCATGCCGCTGCCCTTGGCGATGCCGCCGATCC
>ONVR01000273.1 GCA_900321335.1 uncultured Eubacteriales bacterium
GCAAACACGCTCCGGGCCTCCGTTTCCGTCATGGGACGGTACTGTCCCGGCGCCAGCGCCGGGTCCAGCAGCAGGCCGCCGATACACAGCCGCTTCAGATACGTCACGGGCTTTCCCAGGGCTGCAAGCATACGCTTGACCTGATGGTACTTCCCTTCATGGATCCGCACCAGCGCCTCCCGCTGAGAGAGCAGGATAAGCGTTCCCGGCAGGCATTGTGTGCCGTCCGCCAGGGTGATACCCGCGGCAAAGCGGTCACAGTCCCCCGGCTGGAGGGGTACCTCCGTGCGGACATAGTACAGCTTGTCCACTTTCTTCTTCGGCGCCATGACGCGATGGGCGTAGTCTCCGTCGTCGGTCAGCAGCATCAGTCCCTCGGCGTCTTTGTCCAGGCGTCCCGCCGGGAACAGATGAAAGGCGTTGTACTCCGGACCCAATAAGTCCAGGACGGTTTTGTCCGCGGCGTCCTCCGTTGCGGAAATCACCCCTGCCGGCTTGTTGAGCATCACGTAGTGAAACCGGGCGTAGGTCACCGGTCGGCCGTTTACGGTGATCGTCGCCGTCTCGGGATCAAATTTCTCCGCAGGCGCACGCACGGGCACACCGTTGACCGTTACGGCCCCTGTACGGATCAGACCGGCGCTTTCCCTGCGGGAGACGATCCCGGCCTCCGACAGGATCCGGTCCAGGCGCAGCTTTGGCACAGCCTCACCTCCCTGTCCAATTCATGGCATATGTGCCATTATAATATTTTGACGGTCAGGTTTCAAGAGGAAATATTTGTATCATAATCCGCCGCCGGGCGCATAGGAATATACCAGCAACGCATACGGGGGAGGAAACATATGTTTGTGGTAACGGCAAGATTGAACAAAAAAAAGCTTCTGATCTGCATTCTGATCCTGGCGGCCATCGCCGCTGTAGTCCTGGTCCTGACCGGTTCCGGCAGGAAAGCCCAGGCGGCAAGTCTGCCGAAGCTGACGGCGAAGGTCAAAAGCAATGAGCAGCGGGTATCCTATCTGCAGGGGCTGGGCTGGGAGGTTTCGCAAACGCCGCTGGAGGAACAGGAGGTCACCATTCCCAAGACGTTTAACGAGATCTATACCAGCTACAACGAGCTGCAGAAGGCCCAGGGCTTTGACCTGACGGACTACGCCGGCCTGCGGGTCACCCGGTACACTTACGAGGTCCGGAATTATCCGGACGCCAGCGATACCGTGGTGGCAGATCTGCTGGTTTACAAGCACAAGGTCATCGGCGGCGACGTACAGTCAACGGCTCTGGACGGCTTTATGCAGGGTCTGGAATATCCCGCGTCGTAAAAAGAGAGTTCCCCGGCCGGGGAACACTTCATAAGGAAGTTGCTTGAGGCGGTAATCACCGGCTCAACAGGATATGAAATCGGCGTGACCACTGCGGTCACGCCGATTTTGTCTCTTGGGTTTTGTGAGGCAAAAACCGATGCTCGCTGTGACTGCGGACCACAAAAGACCTGTCCAATAAACCGAAAGCTGTTATTCTAAGTGGGCCTTATAACAAAGATTGTTTCCAACGCAAAAGAATCCACATTCCACTGTAGCTTTCTCATATTCTTCATCACAGAAGAAGGTCATAAACCTCCCATTTCTGTGCTTTGCATCTATCAACGCTGCATTTAGCAATTCTTTAAACAGTTCTGGATTATTGTCTTCTTGGCTCATGTCAATTCCGTATAGCTCAAACCACCCATCAACCAGGGCTACGGCCCTGTAATAGACTGCGCCTTGCGATATCCCGTCTGTTTCCTTGACTAAAATAATCCAGTTGTCCAGATCTGCCAGCATTCTCTCGGAATTCCAGTACCCTTCTGTTTGACGATGAAGTGATTCAAATAGTTCATAGTTTCCCTTGTCAATCCGTATCAAGTCGCCAGTCTTCCGTATAGCATCGAATTTTTCGAGGAAAGCGGTATTGTTGAAGTCATTTTCAATACATTCAAATCCTTGCCCGGCAAGATAATTCACCGCTGAATTGTTTTCGGCGGGAAACCTTAAAAACACATCGTACCCTTTAAATCGTTCCCTAACATATGTCAGGAATTCCGCAATCGCCTGTTCGATCGCTTCACTGATGTTGAAACAGATCGTTTGAAGATATTGATCCTCCGGAATCCAAAAACAGTGTATCATTCCCTGCACTTCGCCTTCATACTCAAACAAAAGCATGTGTTCTGTATCCCGTACAAATGCCTTAAGAGAACGTTCCACGAACTCCACCTTTGTCTTGATTCCATCACAGTACGTCGGATAACCGGACTTCGTCAAATCCGTTGCCAATTCATATATGAAATCAGTATACCTTTCGAATTCATTTTTTGAACAAGAACGCAGCACTCTCTTACCTCCAAATATCCCGATATGTTTTAGCCATTTTCCCGTTACAGGCTGGCATAGTCATTTTCATTAAATGGTACAACCGATCTTACGGCCCGAGGGAGGTCCTTCCTTACGAAGTGTCCCAGCCGGGGAACTCTCTTTTTTCCGAAAACGCTATCGAAAACGCCCTGCTCAGAGTGCCGTTCCGGTTTCTGGCACAAACAGCCCTGTCAGGTCCGCTCCCTCCAGCGTAAGCAATTTGGTTTTTCTGTCCAAACCGCCGGCATAGCCCGTGAGACTGCCGTTTGCCCCCACCACCCGGTGGCAGGGTATGATCAGA
>ONVR01000031.1 GCA_900321335.1 uncultured Eubacteriales bacterium
AAATACGACGGTGAGGAGTGGGGCTGCCTGCTGCTGCCAAACGGCGGCAGAATAACGCTGTTCCATTGGGAAAACATCATCGGGCGTTCCCGGGCAACGGACGCGCTTCTGGATTACCCCACGGTATCCCGGAACCATGCGGCGCTGATTCGTGACGCGCAGGGCAGCTGGCGCATCTATGATCTGAAATCAAAGACGGGCGTCTCGGTCAACGGCCGGGAGATCGTGGAGTCCGTACCTGTGCAGAGCGGTGACGTGATCTCTCTGGGCGGAGTGGAAATGACGTTTGTAGCCATCAGCAAACGCAAGGAACGGGAACAGGCGCTGCGTCGGCACAAGCCCGGCAGAATGGTCAGCCAGGGGGGAACGCTTTGGTTTTTGACCCTGCTGCAGATCCTTTTATGCGTGCAGCTCTGCGTAAGCGCCGGAGCCGATTTTAAGTTGCAGCTTCCCGCGTCCTTTTTCCTTCTGACAGGGATCATGTGGGTGTGCTATCTGTTCACCCGGATCATGCGGCGGGTGGCCTTTGAGGTGGAGACCATTACCTTTTTCCTGTGTACCGTGGGAATGGCGGTCTGCGCTACCAGTACACCGGGGGCCATGTTCCGGCAGATCATGTTTTTGCTCTGCGGGCTGGTGGCTTATTATGCCATTGGATTCTTCCTCCGGGATCTGAACCGGGCGAAAAAGGCGAGCGTCTACATCGCCGCGGCGGGCCTTGCCCTGCTTGCGGTCAACGTGGTGTTCAGCAAGGTGAGCTTCGGCGCCAGAAACTGGCTGGAGATCGGCGGCTTTTCCTTTCAGCCTTCAGAGTTTGTCAAACTGACCTTTGTCATGGCCGGAGCGGCGACGCTGGATAAAATGTTTGCCCGGAAAAACCTGTTTGTGTTTATCGCCTTTGCGGCCGTGTGCGTCATGGCCCTTGCGCTGATCAGTGATTTCGGAACGGCGCTGGTGTTTTTTGTGTCCTATCTCATTATCGCCTTTCTCCGGTCCGGTGATTTCGCTACGGTGTTTCTCTCCATCGGCGGCACCGTGCTGGCCGGATTTGTGGCCATTTCCGCCAGACCTTACATCGCTCAGCGTTTTGCCACCTGGGGCAAGGTCTGGCTGTTTCCCAATGACGGCGGCTATCAGCAGGCGCGGACCATGTCTGCCCTTGCCTCCGGGGGCCTTTTCGGCGTCGGCGGGGGAAATGGCTGGCTCAAACATATCTTTGCGGCGGATACGGATATGGTTTTCGGCGTCGTCTCCGAGGAGCTTGGACTGATCGTTGGGCTGTTGTGCATTGCGGCCCTTCTGATCCTGACCTTTTTTGTGATCCGCTCTTCCGCAACCGCCAGAAGCTCCTTTTTCGTCATCGGAGCCTGTGCAGCCCTTGCCATGATGCTCACTCAGGTGATTCTCAACGTCCTGGGCTGCCTGGATATTCTCCCATTTACCGGCGTCACGTTCCCCTTCGTGTCCAAGGGCGGTTCCAGCCTGATCGCCTGCTGGGGTCTGATGGCCTTTGTCAAATCCAGCGACACCCGGCAAAACGCCAGCTTTACCGTCAAGGCACCCAAGCGGGTCAGGGTAGGGGAATTTGATCCTATAGAGGATTACGAGAACATACCGGAGTACGACGATGACGAGGAGGATACGCTTACAAACCAAGACCCATTCTGGGAAGATATGGAGCCCGATGAGTCGGATATACCGGAGGTGCCGGATGATCCCACCCGGATCTATTCCTCTTCCGCGGAATATCTGGATACCGATGGAATCGGAGAATACGACGGCGGTGGAAACATTGTCGATCCGCGTGTGTTTGACAGCTCCATGGATCAGTTGGAGCGGGGAAATCCCGGGAGGTCACATGAAAAAGGTCAGAGGTAGAACAAAAATGCTCCTGATACTGGCGCTGATTTTGGTTGCCGGTATGGGCGTGTTCCTGTTTCGGCTGGTAAGGGACGGACGCCAATGGGTATCCTTCCCGGCCAATCAGGCGGTTTACAGCGACGGGGTGCTCACGGTGGGCACCCTGACAGACCGGAACGGCACCGTACTGGCCGGCGTATCGGACGGACAGCGGACCTACGCGGCGTACGAATCCGTGCGTCGGGGCTGTCTGCACGTGGTGGGGGACGAGTCCGACAATATCGGAACGGGCGCGCTGACGGCGTTTGCCTCCCGGCTGATCGGGTATAATCTCATAACCGGTACCTACTCCCTAAAGGGGGAGGGCAGAAGTCTCGCTCTGTCCGTGGACGCGGATCTCAGCGCCGCTGCGCTGGAGGCGCTGGAGGGTTATCGGGGCACGGTCCTGGTCTGCAATTACAAGACGGGGGAGATCCTCTGCAACGTCTCTCTGCCGGCATATGATCCGGCGGACCCGCCGGAGGATTTCACGGACGAAGCGTATGAGGGTGTTTTCATCAATCGTGGGCTGTCAGCCCGATACACCCCGGGCTCCGTGTTTAAAATCGTCACGCTGGCGGCAGCCATAGACAATATAGAGGATCTGTTTGATCGGACTTTTACCTGTGAAGGGGAAACGCTCATCGGAGATGATACCGTTACATGCACCGGCTATCACGGGGAACAGACCATCGAAGAGGCGTTTGCCAACTCCTGCAACTGTGTATTCGGCCAACTGGCGCTGGAGCTGGGACCGGAGGTGTTGAGCCGCTATGCCCAGCGCTGCGGCCTGACGGAGCCTTATTTTATCGACGGGATCGAAACGGCCTCCGGCAGCTTTGAGCAGGCGGCGCCGGACAGCGCAGACCTGGCTTGGTCCGGAATCGGTCAGTATCGGGACACCGTGGTTCCCGTAGAGATGCTGCGTCTGGTGTGCGCCGTTGCAAACGAAGGACAGGCGCCGGAGCTGACGCTCCTGAAGCGAAGCGGCGTCAAGCTGTTTGCGGATGTGAAAACCCAGCAGCTTCTGTTTCCGGATACGGCCAGGCGGATCGGGGAGATGATGTCCTATAACGTGGCATATACTTATGGATCGGAGAATTACCCCGGACTTTCCCTGCACGCCAAATCCGGCACGGCAGAGGTGGGCGCTGACGCCAATCCTCACGCTTGGTTTGTCGGCTATATCGACGATGCCGATCACCCCCTTGCTTTTGTTGTCATTGCGGAGAACGGGGGCTGGGGAAGCAGTACGGCAGGCGCCATTGCCAACACGGTGCTTCAGGCCGCTGTAGGATCCTAAAAAGAATCAGCCGGAGAGGATGTCCTCTCCGGCTGACGTGTTTACAGGGAATTGGGAAGTGTCGCTTTTGCGTTCCGGTAGTTTTCATCGGTAACGATGGTGTCGGGTGGGAAAAACTCATCCACAGGGAAGTTGATCCGGGAAAACATGGAACAGGGGTCGTCGTCCACGGGGCCCTGGCACTCCTTGTCAGGCATACAATAGTCGTACACGGGCACCAGAAGCTGGGAGTCACGTTCCAAGCGGATGATGGAGAACTGTCCGAGAGTCACGTACAAAAGCCGTTCTCCCGGCTCGACGGTAATGGGACCGTCAAAACCGCCGCTGATAAAGTCAGGCACATCCGTTGCACCCGGGTCTCCCGGAGCGGCGTCTGTGGCGTCCACCATGCGGATGTTCAGCACGATGGGGTCTACTGCCTCCACCACAACACGCGGAAGATTGGAGTCCATCAGCGTTTCCGCCGTTGGCTGGGCCGTGTCTGAGGAAAACACCCGGGCGCTGCCCTCGCTGCCGAAGAGGATCACACGCTTGTCAAAGACGCAAAGACCGTGAATGCGCTCTGTCCTGGCCAGGGGAAGAAAAGCGTCCGCGCTGACGCTGTAATAATACCGGATATCCACGGTATAAAAGCCTCTGTTGAAGGTGATCTCGTTTACATCGATCGCCGTATAGAGCAGCCTCGCGTCCCGGGCGCGCACGCTGACAGCCTGATCCACCGCCGCCCGGGATTGAGCGGTCGGGTAAAACCGCAGGTCCTCCATGCAGTCCTTGTCTCTGCAGGAGTCAAAGATCTTTCTTGTATGTACGCAGACAGCCTCGCGGATATCCGCGTCCTGCTGGATGGGTCCTGGTTTGATCTGCATTCTGATTCCTCCTAATCAAGTTTCAATACCAATCTATGCCGGAAAAGAAAATGTGTGCAATCCCGGCAAAGCTGTGGTAAAATACAGATAAATCTAACTGCATGAGGAGGTACACCCATGAGCACAACAATCGAAGCCATGAAAACCAGAAGAAGCGCCAGAAAATACAAGGACGATCCCATTCCCAAAGAGGTTCTGGATACGATCCTGGAAGCGGGAACCTACGCGGCGACCGGTATGGGAAAGCAGTCGCCCATTATTCTGGCCGTAACGAACCGGGAACTCCGGGACAGACTCTCCGAGATGAACAAGGAGATCATGGGCATGGCGGGCAAGGACTTTGACCCCTTCTATGGCGCCCCTGTGGTGCTTGTGGT
>ONVR01000376.1 GCA_900321335.1 uncultured Eubacteriales bacterium
ACACGGACCCGGATTACTTCGATACGCACCGAACCGGGTATATCGTCACCGGTGAGACGGTGTACCGTTTGGAGCTGTTCGCAGTTTGCTCCTCCAGCGGTTACGACGAAACTTTATTTAATCCACAGGATCGCAAAGCGGAGGAGATCCTCCGGCTGCTGCGGGACAGAGCAAGCTATTATGAGGAGCCTGAACCGGGATGCCGGATCGTGGCGCTCTCCACCTGCGCGGGGGAGACGCTGATGGATCGCCTGCTGGTGTTCGGCGTTCTGAGTGAAACGTGAGGAAAGAAGGAAAGGGCATGAAGGGCGTTTGGCTCAAAAAATGCATAGCGTTTTTGGCGGCCGCCATCTGCATGTTCTCCCTTGGAACAGCGGCTCTCGCCGCCGGAGACAGCACGGAAGTGGTGCTGCCGGTATCTGCCTCCGGGGTCGACTGTACGGCGACGTTGTTGGACAAGAACGGCGCTACGGTCCAGACTCTTCCACTGAAAGCGGGGGAGACCGGGAATTTTGTATTTATCGTCACCGGCCTCGGGAGCCATAACTATACCGTTCGGCTGGCGGACGAGGACTCCTATAAAGCGACCTTTGATAAGACAGTCTATACCGTCAAGATCGTCGTAAGCTCTGTTGGCGGAAAGATTTACGCCACCATAGAGGTGTTCCGGGACGGCGTGGAAGATAAATACGGAGATATTTCATTTGTCAATAAGCCGCTGGTTGATCCCGAACGTTATGTCATCGCGGACCCTCCTATTCAAAAGAAGATTGCGGGAGATTCGCCCAATACGGACGCACTGTTCCGTTTCCGGATGTCTGCGGTGTCAAACTCCTTGGGCCTGCCGCTGTCGGAGATGCCCATGCCGGCGGGTGCTGTAGACGGCATCATAACAGTGGACGTGTATGGACCCGGTGAGTATGAGTTCGGAGATATGTATTATTACTTTCCCGGCGTGTTCGTCTACCGCATTGAAGAGGTAGATACAGAGCAGGAGGGCTATACCTACGATACCAACGGATATACACAGACCGTCACGGTGGAAGAGGTGGACGGCGTTTTGACGCTCATCTCCGTCATCCGCACCGACGACAGCCGTGAGACGCCAAAGGCAGTGTTCACCAATATTTTTGAAAAGTCCCCGATTCAGGATATGAACCGGGACCCGGAAGGACCGGAGAATCCAATAAACGGGGAGAAGCCGAACAGCCCGCAAACCGGAGATGAAACACAGCCTGAGCTGTGGATGACCTTGGCGCTCCTTTCCTTTGCCGGGATACTGGCAATCATGCTGAGTGTCCTTGTGGGGAACAGGCGGGAGCGAAAAAACACAGAAGAGTGAGAGAAAAAGATGGCAATGGACATATTTGAAGTGTTGCAGAGCAGGGTAGGCAGCCCGTATATCTCCGGGATGGCGGCCGGCTCGGAATATAACCGTATTGCCCGTATGCAGGTGCGACGGCTGGAGCTGGAGCCCTATCCTGCACGCGATCTGGCGGATCTGTACCTCTACCTGACGGGCACGCCCGCCAACACCGAGGACAAAGAGACGCTGATCCGTATGCTTAAAGACTGATCGTACCCGCCGCGCCGCCTCAGAAGCCACAGAAAAACCAGGATGCGCCGGGCACGGCGCCGATACCTTCGTGGATGGCCCGCCTGCACAGCCAATGACGGCGGCCGGTGTATAGCACTGTCACCTTGAACCCGGAAAATAACTGGCGGTATGAGTGGACCGCGCTCTCTCCCTACTATACCTGGACCATTGTAGAGACCGACGTGCCGGTTGGATATATCGTGAAGACTGAGCAGCAGGGCGTCACCTGCACCATTACTAATACGGCGGAGCCTGTGGAGGCGGACCCGCCGGTCAAGAAATACGCCCTGGGAGATACGCCCGCCGTCAAGGGAATTTTCCGCTTCAAAATGGAGGCTGTGAGCAACACAGCTGGTTTCGCGATAAAGGACATGCCCATGCCTCCAGGCTCTATTGACGGGGTAAAGATCATGGACATCGAGGGCGCACAGGAGTTTGACTTCGGCGTGGTACGATATTTGAAGGAAGGTGTGTACGTCTACCGTATCTCCGAGATTGACATGGGCGACAAGGACTATACATATGACCGAACAGTTTATACGCTGACCCGTGTGATCGGAAAGAAGGATGGAAAGCTTACCGTGGAGGACACAGTGGAGATGGACAGCTCGACCGTCGAACAGATGCAGTTCGAGAACACGTACACTGACCCCGGCCCCAATGCTGATCCTGACAAGCCGACGCCGCCGCCTGGTCCTACACCCGAGGACCCGAAGCCGACGCTGCCCCAGACCGGTCAGCTGTGGTGGCCAGTGCCGTTTCTCTTGATCCTGGGAATGCTCCTTCTGGGGGCGGGCATAGTGAGATGGACCGGAAAAACAAAGAGGAATAGGCCATGAGAAAGGATAGAGGAGGACTCATATCCATCATTGCAGGGCTGCTGCTGATCACAGCAGCCCTGTTTCTTGTAATACGCAACCTGCAGGAGGACCGGCAGGCAATGGAAGGCCGGAACGCAGCGCTGGCGCAGCTGATGGAGATCGTGCGGGAGAAAAGTCCTGATCCGACATACAGCGGCGCCGGGACAGTGCCACAGATCACGGAAACTGCGCCGGAGCCGGAGTATCCGGACTATGTGCTGAATCCGAACATGGAGATGCCGGTCAGAAGTATCGACGGACATGACTATATCGGGATATTGTCCCTGCCGAGTCTGGAACTGGAGCTGCCAGTGATGGCGGAGTGGAGCTATCCGCGACTGAAAATCAATCCCTGCCGATATGTTGGCTCAGCATACCTGAACAATCTGGTGATCTGTGCCCACAACTACCAGAGCCACTTTGGGAGGCTCTCCGAGCTGGCGATAGATGATGCGGTGTACTTTACGGACATGGACGGAAACGTGTTCCGTTATCGGGTAGCGGAGGTAACAACACTGCAGCCGACAGCTGTCACAGAGATGACCGACAGCGGTTGGGATCTGACGCTGTTTACCTGTACTCTCGGTGGACGGACGCGCGTCACAGTGCGCTGTGAAAGCTTGGACAAGGAATAACAGACACAGAAAATCGTGCCAGGGGGAGGAGTGAGAGCGGTGAGCGCAGGTAAGGATCTCAAGGGGAGACGTTTCGGACGCCTGACCGTAATAGAGCGTGCCGCAGGCAGCGATTCCAGTGGCTGCAGACTTTGGCTGTGCCGCTGTGACTGCGGCAATGGGAAAATCGTCTCCTCCAAAAATCTTCTTCGCGGGCATACCCGGAGCTGCGGATGCATTGCGGCGAAGGACCTTACAGGAAAACGATTTGGCCGCCTGACAGTGCTGCACATAACAGATCGTAGAACAAGCTACGGTGGAATACTTTGGCTATGTCGCTGTGACTGCGGCAAGCATATAGAAGCAGGAGAGGGTGGCCTGGTACATGGCAGTACGGTGAGCTGCGGCTGCCGACAGCGAGAGGCGCAAGAAGCGCTCGGAAATGCGCGGATATGTGTGGACGGCACCTGTTTGCAGTCCTTAAACCATCATAAGGCGAGAAGTGACAGCCGGTCGGGCATCGCAGGAGTCCGCAGAAACAAACGCGGTAAATATGAGGCGAGGATCAATCTGCAGGGCAGAATGTACTGGCTGGGCACGTACAGGAGCCTGCGCGAAGCAGAAGCCGCCCGTGAGAAGGGCAGGGAGGAATTGCATCAGGGCTTCATTGACGCTTATTGCCGCTGGGAACAGCAGGCGGCGCAGGACGCGGTATGGGCGGCGGCAAACCCATTTTCCGCCCGTGTGCGGCGCGAGAACGGCCACTTCCTGATCCAGACAACAGTTGATGTAGTGCCAGAACCTCACTAAACTGCAAAAAAATAGGCGAGCGAGCACAATGAATATGGTTCGCTATACTTCGGAGGAAAAAACCGGGAGAGATTCAGAAATGAAAACAATTGTTGTGGACAGCACACCGTCCGCATTGGAATACTTCACACGGCTGAGTGAGGAAATAGAGGACATCCGGCTGATGGCCAAATTTGAAAACGCGTGGGATGCGATGGAATATACCGTGAATAATAACGTGGATTGCGTGTTCATGGAGGTGCGGGAGCCGAAACGGACGGCGCTCAATTTAGTGAAAAAGCTGCGCGCCCGGTTTCCCGAAATTCTGATCGTTTTTGTCTCACAGGAGAGCCGCTATATGGCCGATGCCAATAAGCTCTGCGTGGACTACTATTTGCTTAAGCCCTATACCAAAGAAACGCTGCGGTATGCAGCCTCTCTCTTGAAACTGCTGGCACGGCGGTTGCAGAAAGAGATACAGATCCAGACTTTCGGCGGCTTTTCTTTACAAAAAAATCATGAGCCCGTCCTGTTGAGCAAGAAACCCAAGGAGTGCCTGGCGCTTCTGGTGGCGGCCTGTGGGAATGAAATCAGCAAGCGGAGAATGCATGAAATAATATGGTCAAGCGAGGAATACGGCGATAAGGAACGCCAAAAGCTCTATAGCGTGCTCCGCCGCATGAACCAAACACTTGAAGCTTATGGGCTGAAGGAGTTGGTTATCAGCACATCAAGAAGTCTGCGGATTAATACAAAGATGTTTGACTGTGATTATTACGCATGGTTGGTTGGGGACGCACCGAAGTCGACAGGCTCATTCAAGACCTTTCTGCCGGAGTACGCCTGGCGGGATTTGTTCCTGCCCTTCAATGCGGCGTCACAGGCAAAGATTGTGGCGCCGTCTGAGATGACAGAAAATGCGTAAATGAGGAAATAGTCCCCGCTATACGACAGGGATCGGAACGTACGAGAAGAAGGGAACTGTTAGAAATCCCGGATGCAGAAGCCGGCCAAAATGGAGGGATTGAGAGTGGGAATCAAGAAGTGGCTGGTCCGTCTGGTTCTGCCGGTCCTGTGTGTGGTATTCGCATTCTCCATATACAAACTCGCGGACATTAAGGTGAAACAGAATACTGAGCAGGGAAGCTTTTATACGCTGGCTTCATCGGTGGAAGCGTTGCGCAGGGCGGAGACTGCAGAAATCGATGCGTGGGATATGGAGGGTGAAAGAAGCCAGACGGATGCAGCAGGGGCAGAGGCGAGTGAGGCACAGGATCAATCCGTCCTGCCTGAATATGCACTCGCCTATGCGGACAATCCCGACTTGTTCGGCTGGATCAGGATTGAAGGGACGCTCGTGGACTATCCCGTCATGTACACACCGGAGGATGGCGAGCGATATCTACATCGTGCATATGACGGCAGCATTTCACAGAGTGGAACACCCTTTATAGACGCAGGCTGCGATCCATGCGGTAGTTTTTATCTGATTTACGGACACCGCATGAAGAGCGGAACCATGTTCGGGACTCTGCCAAGTTATGCAGACAGAACTTACCGGGACGCGCATTCAATCATTTGCTTTGACACGCTTTATGAGAGAAGGGAATACGAGGTAATTGCCGCTTTCGCATCGAAGATATATGGGGAGGATGAGGTTGGCTTTAGATATTACGAATATACCGATCTCAGTGAACACAAGGTGTTTGAGGAATACATGACAGGGGTCATGTCTTCTGCGCTGTATGACACCAAAGCAGAGATCTCATATGGGGACGAACTCATCACACTCTCCACCTGCAGCTATCATACAGAGGACGGACGATTTGTTGTTGTGGCAAAGCGTATCCTGTGAGAAGGTCCTCCTGAGGAGAAAGAGCAACTGCAGGAGACTGTCAAGGAAGCATTGCCGGATAGATTCATGTAAAAGATTAATCTGTTTCAAAAAGACCAATCTAAGTTTGTAAATCGAGTATGTATAGGCAAAAAGCCTATACATTTAAGGAAAAGAACATGGCGATCACAGAAAGGATCACTCTGTATGAGTGGACAAAGGAATACGGTGGCGAGCATCTGCTGCAGGAGTGGGATCGTGCTCAGAACAGCCCGCTCCAGCCTTGGGCGGTGCTTGCCCACGCGCACCGAAAGGTATGGTGGCGTTGCGAAAAGGGACACAGATACCAAGCAGAAGTCCGCGCTCGTGTTGCGGGAGAAGGCTGCCCATACTGCGAAAATAAGCTGACGTCAAAAGACGAAAGTGACCTGGAGACAGCCATCCCGGAGATTGCTGCGCAGTGGAATAAAGAAAAGAACGGCACGTTAACGTCGCGGGATGTGACTGTGCAATCCAACCGCCCGGTCTGGTGGACATGCCCGCAGGGACATATATACCGCACGAAGATTTCAAACAGAACGCAGCGGAAAACGGGCTGCCCAGTATGCGCTGGACGGCAAGTGCTGGCAGGTTTCAACGACCTCCTGACATTGGAGCCGGAAATTGCGGCGCAGTGGCACCCGACACTCAACGAAGGACTTACGCCGAAGATGGTGACAAAGGACAGCGCCAAGTATGTTTGGTGGCAGTGTCAGGAGGGACATGTGTGGCATGCCACAGTCCGTTCAAGAACGGGGCATCGTAGGTGTGAATGCCCGCTGTGCGCCGGCCTGATTAATCCCGCGCGAGATTGGCGCTACCGTCGTTCTATGGAGAGGCTCGCTCAACGCAATGCCATGATCAAGCGTACAAAGGAGAGAATTGGGGATGGCGAACCATATTATAACGCTGTATGACCGAGCCGTGTCCTGTGACAAGCGGCTGTTGGAGCAGTGGGACAAAGAGAGGAATGGCAGCCTGACCCCAAAGGACGTGTCCGCGTTCAGCCATGGCAAGGCATGGTGGCTTTGTGAAAAAGGCCATTCCTGGGAGGCGGTCATTGCCTCGCGCTCCAGAGGTGTCGGCTGTCCTGTTTGTGCAGGATTAAAGATACTCGAAGGCTACAATGATTTGCAGACGCGCCTTCCGGAGTTGGCAGCGGAATGGCATCCCACAAAAAATGGATCGCTAAGACCAACCATGGTGGCAAGGAACAGTCACAAAAAGGTCTGGTGGCAGTGTGAAAAGGGACACGAGTGGGAGGCAACTATAAAATCCCGATCCACCGGAAGCGGATGTCCTGTGTGCAGGAATCGCACAGTAGTCGCCGGAGAAAACGACCTGGCCTCCCAAGCCCCCGATATTGCGGCGCAATGGCACCCACAAAAAAACGCACCTATAACGCCGGATCAGGTCACGGCAGGCTCACAGAAGTGTGTTTGGTGGTTGTGTGAGCATGGCCACGAGTGGCAAGCGAGAATCTGTGAGCGTACCAACCGGAGAAAAGGTTGTCCGCATTGCGCACACCGCCCGATTCTGATTCCCGCCGGAGAGAAGAATAGCCGGTTGATTGGAGAGTGGCATCCGACGAAAAATGGCACATTGAAACCGGAGGACATAAGCGAATGCTCCTCCCGTGCTGTCTGGTGGCGCTGCGCAAAAGGCCATGAATGGCAGGCTAAGGTCAGTAATCAATATCAGGAAAGCAGTTGTCCCTTCTGCGCAGGAAAGCGCATACTGTCGGGAGAAAATGATTTGAAGACTTTGTATCCAGCCATAACATTGGAATGGCATCCAACGAAAAACGATCCGCTGCAGCCTGAAAACGTGGCCCCGCACAGCAACAGGTATGTGTGGTGGCAATGTCCGCTGGGACATGAGTATTACATGATGGTCAACAGCCGTACACAGAGAGGAAGCGGCTGCCCCTATTGTGCCGGTAGTAAGGTGTTGGCCGGGTTCAACGACCTTGCGACTCGTGCGCCGAAAGTCGCGGCGCAGTGGTACACTCCGCTAAACGGTGACCTGACACCGCAGGATGTAGTCGCTGGAAGTAATAAGTTCGCATGGTGGCAGTGTCAGGAGGGACATGTGTGGCGGGCACGTATTTCCGCACGAACCAGACAGAAAGGCACCGGTTGCCCGTATTGTGCCAGGAATATGCCCAAGAAGAGAAGCAGAAAAGATAGGCGATGAATAAGGCAGCGTAAAAGCACGTTGCCAAAAAACAGGACCTTATGGGATAACATTTCAGGAAAATGATGGTCTGTGTCCAGCGGAAAGCAAAGGCAGGCAAACGACGAGTTGCGGATGTTACAGCCAACACATAGCGGAATAGCTGATCTGTGTGGGCGTAACATGTCCAGAAAATGCTTTGGGCTAAGACCGTTTGAAAAACACTGTCAACGGGGTTCCGGTCGCGGAATGGATGAAAGACAAGCAACGATGGAAATCCGCCAGCGGCTTCGAGAGAATGGCGGTATTACCTGGGGCAGTATAAGAAGAACTTAGGAGAAAAATACAAAATTCGTAGGAGAGAAAACAATGAACAAAAAAGAATTGATTGCAGAAGTCGCGGAGAAGACGGGCACTACGAAGGTCGCAACGAAAGAAATCCTGGAGGGAATACTGGAGAGCGTTATGCAAGCAGTGGCGGATGGGGATAAGGTGAGCATTCCCGGCTTTGGGGTATTCGAGTCCAAATACCGTCCTGCACACTCCGGCCGCAATCCGCGAACAAAGGAGCTGGTGGAAATTCCTGCACATACTACGCCTGTTTTTAAGGCCGGCAAGGAATTTAAAGACAAGGTCAACAAGTGACCTGAAGAGAAAACGACACCGAGTTGCCTTCAAAAACTGCGTTTCTCCACATAAAAATTATTCGTGTCAAACTTAGCATGAGCATCAAATAGAATATATGTTCCAAATGCTCGCAAAAGAGCAGCTTGCCAATGGTTAGAAAGGCAATTGGGGAGACTGCCACACAAAATAATAGGAATAATAGGCGTGCAATTGAAGCCGCCAACAGATGGAGATCACACGCCATTCGTGTGGTCTCCATGTGCTTTCTATGGGGGATAGTGAGAGAAAGCACATGTATATTCACTGATGTGATGTTTCTATATGGGAAAGACTGTGCGTGAAGATTATTGCCTGGCACACATCATGAATGGTATTGACGTCAATTGTATTCCAAATGACAAGACATACGCGCCTGCCTCGTTGCAGGCGCGTATGTCTTGCCTCTCAAAAATGTTGTTAGTGTTAAAAAAGCAAATAAAGCTAGATAAAAGGAGTGAACACTAAACAAGGGAACAAAGAGGAACGTAAGAATATATCTGCAGAAAATCCACATTGAAAATTACAGATTGCTTACAATTGGCGAAAGAAAAAAGTGGGATTTCTAACCGGTTGCCGCAGTAAAAATACCCGCCACTTGTGGCGGGTATTTTTGCTGGCGCAAGAGAGTTTAATTCGAGGCGGGCTCCGCCCCCTCGAGCTCCCCCTTTCTTTGTCGTAACCCCAATGTAGGAGAATTAACCGATACTCCAACAAAAAAGTGACAGGCTTTGCCTGTCGCTTTTTTGTTGGCCAGTACACGGCTCAGTCGTCCTTCAGCCGCAGCAGCAGCGCGGCGTTCACGACGACGAAGACCGAGCCGCAGTTGTGCCACAGTGCGCCGGTGACCGGGCTGAGGACGCCGAGGGCGGAGAGCACAACGGCGGTCAGATTGATGACCAGGGACGCGATGATGTTGACCCGCACCTTGTTCATGACCTTCCGCATGAGCCGGAACAGATAGGGCAGGCGCCGGAGCTCATCGCTCACCAGCACCGCGTCGGCGGCTTCCACCGCGATGTCCGACCCGATCCCGCCCATGGCGATGCCCGCGTCCGCGCTCGTGAGGGCGAGGGCGTCATTGACGCCGTCGCCGATCATGCAGACCGGCTCCGCGCCGCCGGCGCGCTCCCTGAT
>ONVR01000084.1 GCA_900321335.1 uncultured Eubacteriales bacterium
ATCCCTTCCAGCTTCTGCTTGGCGCGCTTCATATCCGCCTTCTCGAAATGAATCATCGTTTTTCCTTTGGGCACGTCAGTGAGGAAATCCAGCCTGCTGTCATACGGTCCCTCGGTGTAGAGGTAAGGCGTCACGCCTACATCAATGAGCGCATCGATCATCTTTCGGAACGGTTTCCAATAGAACCGCTCGTATTGCGCCTCGCTCATGAATCCGTCCATGCCCTTGTGCATTGGGATAAAGATGCGCTTACCCGGCAGATTCACATGCCGCAGATACTGAAATGATGCGATCTGCTGCTCGGCGAACATATCGCATGCCTGATCGATATACGGGTACATATCCTCATCGACCAGATCCTCAAATGCGCCCATCGTACCGCGGAAATAATCGCCCAGGATATCAAACGGCACCTCTGTCAGCCCGATCAGCATTCCGGGGAAGCCCATTTCCGTCAGCTTCTGCATGTAGGCTCCCGTGACCTGGCCCGCGGCGGCATCCTCGGCTGCGATCTGTGAAAGCGTGGCATACGTCTGCTGCGCTTCCGGCGAATACAGCGGCGCCAGCATGCCCGTACTGAGCACAACCGTCGGCGTCAGACGGAAATTTGCAAATCCGCCGAGCGCCGGATACGCACGGGGAATGTACTTGCGAAGCATAAAGCCCGTGAAGTCCCCGAGCATTTCCGGGTATTCCTCCTGCGTCATGAATTCACGCTCTATGACCTGATGCGAGCTGTAATCCGACACCTTCGTGCCCGGACGCCCGGGCCAGTCAATCATCTGGGATTGCGCCAGCTCATTGGCTCTGCCGCTGGTAAAGCCGGAGAAGGAATGGGCGTCACACATGGGGTGCGCCGCATAGAATTTCAGCGCGGCCTCGCCCGCACGCTCATAGTTGTAATAAATGTCCCTGTAGCTTGAACCGTTTGATCTCTGTATCCAGCTGGCGAAGAAGGGCATCACGGGTACGCGATCCGGTGTTCCCAGTGTGACCGCCGTCTCGATTCTGTTCAAACGCTCGGCAAACTGCTTCTGTTCCTTTGTCATTACGTTTTGGTTTTCCATTTTCAGCGCCATCCTTTCCTTTTTGATTGAGAACCAACTAAAAACCGCGGCAGCATCACCTGCCGCACATTGCGTTCCATTTGCAATGCTCAGCGGGTCAATGCTGCCGCGGTTATTCATCGTAACCGTTCCGGCTTTCGCAGGTACTCTGGCTCACAGCTTCGCTGTTCACAGTTGCGGGACAGCACAGGAATCTCACCTGCTTCCCCTGCAATTCGGTTTTACCGTTACAAAATTCGATCCAGGAAGCCGAACACCCGATCCATGTTGGCGCGCATGAACCAGTTCGGCGTCACGATATGATTGAGCGCGCAATGATTCCAGCCGTCAAACAGTTCAAGCATAACGCGCTCTTCGCCGCAGCGCGCCGCAATCGTCGCCGCCAGACGTTCCGATTCCGTGCAGGGAACAATCGCGTCGTCCCGACCGACCTGCACCAGCGTGGGGGGAAATTCGCTCGTGATGAACGTCATCGGATTGAGCAGCGCGGCGAGATCGGGGATCAGCCGAAGATTCACACCGACGAAGATCGACATAAGGTTGACCGGGACGGTACCGGGAACAAACTCCTTCGGCGCGTTTGCCTCTACCTCCGGCGGCGGGGTAAGCGTCAGCAGATCATAGCAGCCGCACTGCGCAATCACAGCCTGCACCGCATCGGATTGCTCCGGATTGGCAGGATCGGGCCCGTCAAAGGCGGGAACAGCGCTTGTCGCTGCGGCAAACACTGCGTAATATGCGCCTGCGCTGTCTCCGCCGATGGCAAAGCGCGCGGGGTCGAGGCAGTATTCCGCAGCATGGGCCCGCAGGAAACGGATCGCGGCCTTCACGTCATAGAGCGCATTGGGCGCTTTGCTTTCAAAGCCCTTGCGGTATTCCACAGAAACGACAGCGTAACCGCGGTTGATGCCGTCCGCCGCCAGCAGGAACTGGACGTCCTGCTTGTCACCGGCAACGAATGCGCCGCCGTGAACGAAGATGTAGGTCGGGAACGGGCCGTCCCCCTCCGCCGGGAGGTAGATATCCAGCACCTGGCTGGGAGACTGCAAATCATAGGGCACATCCAACCATTTCCGTCTGACTGCGGTGACGTCCACCATGTCCGCCCCGCTGGGGTCGTCCGGCTCGATCAGCGTCCAGGGGATATCCAGATTCCAGTTTCCCATACCGTCGCCTCCTCTTATAAAATTGAGTTTATTTCATGCAGTTATACTGTGGAGTTGTTCTAACCTCATTAGACCACACCGGCCACATGTCGGAAAGCTACAATGCATCGCCATTGTTTACTTCTATACAAATTCATGATAATGTATACACAATGGAAATCCGTGGCGTGTTTTGCAAGGATAACGAAGAAGGAGTTGTATCCATGAAAACAAGAGAAATCATCATCGAGGCCGCATTCCGCCTGTTTGTGGAGCGCCCCTTCCCCGAAATCACCGTACAGGATATTCTGGACGAGGCGGGCGTCTCCCGAAAGACATTTTACAAGTATTTCCGGGATAAATATGAGCTGCAGGAAATCTATTATCTTGAACAGTCCAGCAATGTGTTTGATCGCCATCATCTGCCGGAACACATGGACGATGATACCTGGCGGGAGCTTTCGACAGGTGTGCTGCAGTTTATGAAAGATCATCGCCAGTTTTACCGGAACGCAGGACGCGAGAAGAAGGTGCAGGATTCCCTGTGGAGCTTTTTGCGTCAGACGCTGATCGATCTGTACACCGAGATCCGCCGGCGGAACACAAAGCAGGACACGCTGTCTCCAGACGATCAGATTACGGTTCAGTGCATTGTGGAAGCGATCATGAAGCTTTTTGAAATTTACACTTTTGAAACCCCGGCCCTTTCGATGGATGCCCTGCTGGACGTCGCCATGACCATCATCCCTGTTGGTTACAGATTCTATTGATACGATTTGCAGTCACAAGATTCGCAAAACACAGAGCCCGTCAGATCGTTCTCACAGAGGCAGAATCATTCATTTTGAGGGACGAACCGTTCTGACAAAGTGTATCCTCAGATGATTTCAATCCGTTCTCCATCCGCAGGGATCAGGACCTGCTCACGGTACCTGGTGCCTGTCAAATCCTCTCTCAGCTGCTTCCGGGTCAGATGGGCATGCGTTACCGTATCCATATGGCTGGCAATCACGATACTGTCCGGCTTGCAATCGCAGGTCTTTTTTACGTCCCCGGCATCCATAATCAGTCTGCCTATGTTTATTCTGGCATCACAGGCATTCACAACAATGACATCGGGGTCAAAGCGGCTGATCACAGCCCTGACACCATCGTAAAACACTGTGTCTCCCGCAACGTATATGGTCTTCTCCCCGTCACAGGCAAACACAAAACCGGAGCATGGTCCCATTAACGCTGCAGTCTCCGCGTTTTCGCCATGCTGGGCATCCACGCGATAAACCGTTACCCCGCCGATGCACAATGATTCTTCATCAAAGTGCTGCACATTTGAAAAGCCTTTACTCTCCAAATAATGGGCATCCTTCTCATTCTGGCAGACAAACGCGCCGTCGGAAGGCAAATAGTCTGGAGAAAAATGATCAGAATGGATGTGGGTCAAAAAGAAACAGTCCACGCCTGCCGTCAGTTCTTCCGCTGACATCGGCAGTAAGCAGCCCGGTTTCGGAATAAAGCTGTATGTCGCTGCGGCCTGATCCCGCTCCTCCGGTGTACAGGCGTCCATTAACCAAGGATCGATCATGAAAGAAACGCCGGGGTATTGCAGCTTCACCGTTGCGTTTCGTATCTGCTGAAATGTGATCATATGCCTTTCTCATCACTGTGATGGCGGCGGCAACCTTCATCTCCCTCCTGATGCCCACAGTCGAGGCTTTCGCCGTGGTGATGCCCACATTCGTGGCCCCCACCGTGGTGATGTCCGCATTCGTGACCGCCTTCGTGGTGATGTCCGCACGCATGGCCGCCGCTGTGGTGATCACACCTGGCGTCAGGATCATACCGCAGTGTCCCTTCGGCCAGCGCCTTCGCTGCCGCGTCCGCGGAACCGGCCACCCCGCCGTAAAGCTGAATCCCGGCTTCTGCCAGTGCGTTCTGCGCACCCATGCCGATGCCGCCGCAGATGAGCGCGTCCACCTGCGCGGCCTTCAGAAAGCCGGCCAGTGCGCCGTGCCCGCTGCCGTTGGTCGGGACGATCTGCTCTGAAACGATCTTCCCATCCGCCACGTCGTAAAGCTTAAACTGCTCGGTGTGGCCGAAATGCTGGAAGACCTCTCCGTTTTCGTAAGTTACTCCGATTCTCATAGTTCCTGTTCCTTTCTGAATGATATTCTCCGTTCCCTGGTCGTTGAGCCGATAGGTTCCGCCGCGGATCTGGAGCTGTTTCCCATCTACCATTGCATCAGCGATTTTTCGCCTTGCACTCTCGTAAATAGCCGTCACGGTAGTGCGCGCAATTCCCATCTTTTCGGCACACTGCTCCTGGGTCATTCCCTCCCGGTCAAGCAGGCGGATCGTCTCAAACTCGTCGAGAGTCATCACGACCGGTTCTTTGTCCGTAACCTCCTCAGGGGAGAATTCCCAATGATCCGGGTATCCTTCGATCCTTCTGCATCGCTGTTTTCTCGGCATAGGCGCACCTCTTTTCTGACTTATGTCAATAAAGAGGATAGCATTGTTTTTGACATAAGTCAAGAATTAAATCTCATTTTTCCCACTTAATCGTCAGCGGGAGACTTCTCCCTCACTTTCGCTTCACGGCGTTCGCATAACGCTATACTAGACCCCACTTTTCTGGAATGGAGTCGCTGTATGAAACCTTTTTTCGCCAAAACAAAAATCCTGCCGATGAATGTCGGCAGGATTTTTGCGTTGGATTCTCTTTTCTTTGGTTTCCGGGATTCCTTCTTCATTGCCCACCGCGGGAGGACCCCGTATTGGCGGCGTTTCGCTTCCGGCGCAGGTGTCGGATCAATGTACCGAGCCCAAGACCGGCCAGGGACACGGCGATCCCTGCTCCCAACGCCGGAAAATCCGGCCAGCGGAAGGTGTGAAAGGCGACCATGTTGGCCACCGAGAAGGTGGAATAGGGCACCAGCATAAAGGTCACCCCAAAGATCAGGGCGCAGAGCCATTTGCCCCGACCCCACCAACCGTTGACGCCGATGATCAGGGAGAGCACAAAAATGGCCGCCGGCAGCAGAAACCACAAGAACAAAACGCTGAACCCCATGGCGTCAGAGCCCGAGGAGAAAAACCAGAACACGACCTCCGCCGCTGCCCAGAGGACAAGATAGACGGCAACGAGGATGATCTTGGACAGCTTTGTCCTGCTTCTGACCACGTTGGTGCTCTCCTCCAGATATTCCATGTACGTTTGCTTCACAGGCTGTTCCTCCTTTAACAGGCGGTCGAGGCTGATGGCATACAGATCGCTCATGCGGATCACGCTGACGATATCCGGGTATGAGCGCTCGTTTTCCCAGTTGGAGATCGTCTGCCGGCTGACGCCCAGGGCCTCAGCCGCCTGTTCCTGGGTAAGCCCGGAGGCCGTCCTGGCGTTTTTCAGTTTCGTGCCGATCTGCATCCTGCCGCCGCCTTTCTGTTTTGCCCCTGTCGGGGACAGCTCCATGATAGGGAAAAACCCGCAAGTGGTCCACCAAATTGCTTTTACACGGGGCGAAAACCCTGTCAAAATCCTTTTCCATTCCGGTTTTTCTCCCGCAGACAACAGTTTATCAGATGGGGCGGCCTTTGAAAAGGCAAAAAAACAGATGCCGGAAAACCGGCATCTGTTTTATATCGGAAATCAGCCGATGTAGTCGGCCAGGCCGCCCCACTGCTCGTGGAACAGTCTCTCGTCCATGAGCTTCAGGTTGGGAGAGATCTCCGGCTTGAAGTCCATGTTGGCCAGAATGTCCTTCTCCAGGTCGATGCCCGGTGCAATCTCGATGAGGGTCACCTTGTGGTCGATGAGCTGGAACACGGCCCGCTCGGTGATGTACAGAACGGTCTGGTTCTCACCGGCGTACTGGCCGGCAAAGGTGATCTGCTTGACCTTGCTGACGAACTTTCTGGTCTTGCCCTCTTCCACGATCTCCAGCTTGCCGTCGTGGGGAACAACCTTGGCCTTGTTCATGAAGGTGCCGCAGAAGATGACCTTGGGCGTGGCCTGGGTGATGTTGATAAAGCCGCCCGGTCCCGTCATCATCTTGCCCAGGAAGCTGACGTTGTTGTTGCCGTCGCCGTCCACCTCGCCCAGGCCCAGGCAGGTCATGTTCAGGCCGCCGCCGTCGATGAGATCGAACATATAGCCGTGGTCGATGCAGGCCTGTGCGTTATAGGCCGCGCCGAAGTGAGGCAGAGCGGAGGGAACGCCGCCGATCATGCCGCTCTCGGTGCTCATGGTGAAGTCGTCGATATCCACGCCGGGCTCCTCATTGACGATCTTGGCCAGGTCCGCGGGGATGCCCACGCCCAGGTTGATCACGTCGCCCTTTTTCAGCTCCATGGCGCAGCGGCGGTTGATGATCTTGCGCTCGTTGAAGGGCAGGTTCTCGATGGCGGCCAGAGGCTTCTGGATCTCGCCGGAGAAGGAGGGATCATAGTACAGGCCCTCGGTCTGCCAGCAGGCGTCGGTGGTGGTGGCCTGAACCACGTAGTCCACCAGGATGCCGGGGATCTTGACGTCCTTGGGCTTCATCTGGCCGTTTTTGCGGACGTACTCCACCTGCACGATGACGATGCCGCCGGAGTTCTTCACGGCCATGGCGATCATCATGCCCTCGTTGATGAAGCTCTCGTGCTCAAAGGTGATGTTGCCGTTCTCGTCGGCGGTGGTGCCCCGCAGGAGGGCCACGTTGGGCTTGAAGCCCTTATAGAACAGGTACTCCTCCCCCTGGAAATTGACGACCTCTACCAGATCGTCGGTGGCGGCCTCGTTCATCTTGCCGCCCTGTACACGGGGATCCACGAAGGTGCCCAGGCCGACCTTGGTCAGAAGGCCGGGCTTGCCCGCGGCGATCTCACGCCACAGATTTACAATAACGCCCTGGGGCAGGCAGTGACACTGGAGCTTGTTCTCCAGAGCCAGATCCCGGAGGGCAAAGGCGCTGCCCACGTGGGCGCCGCTCCAGCGGGTGACAAGGCCGGGTCCGGCCTCGCCCAGATGGGTGGTGCCGCGGGTCTTCCAGTCGCCCATGGCGCAGCCCTGCTTCAGGTTCAGATCGCAGGGGTGGCCCGTCTCCTTGAAGCGGTCACGGATGGCAATGCCGACCTCCTCGGGCCAGCCGGCAAGACCCATGCCGCCGACGCCCACGATGGCGTGGTCGGGAATCAGCTCTGCCGCCTCTTTGGCGGTAATAAATTTAGCCATAATGATGTTCCTCCTTGTTGTGCAGTATCGGTGGGATCAATGCTCATAAAACACTATTATATATTTTGCCATAATTTGCGTTTCAAGGCAAGGGGGTTGCAAAAAATAATGCGAGGATTTTACCGGGGCTTTCACTCTTGACAAGGCGGAAAAATGTGCTATCATATTCAATACCAACAGAAAAAACGCTGTGACGCAGCTCAGCGCATCTGCTCCCCCGCCAGCGAGGAGGGACGGTGAAAGCCTCCGGGAGCGACAGATCCGCAAGCCACTGCCGAGCGGACAGGGAAGACCTGTACGGACCGATCCCACGATACCGGGATCCCAGAGATCGCCTGCCGCGCAGGTGAATTAGGGTGGTACCGCGATGCACATCGCCCCTATGACGGGGGCGGTGTTTTTGTTTTTTACGGAGGATCCTGACATGAAAATCGCCGTCATCGGCTACAGCGGCTCCGGCAAATCCACGCTGGCGCGAACCCTCGGAGAGCGGTACAAGGTCCCCGTGCTGCATCTGGACACGGTATTCCACGCGGCCAACTGGCAGCAGCGGGACCGGCAGGAGCAGCTCGCCGCCGTGGAGACTTTTCTTGACGGAAGCGACGGCTGGGTCATCGACGGCAATTACACCGATCTGCTGTACCGCCGGCGGATGGAAGAGGCAGACCGGATCGTCATGCTGCTCTTCGGCCGGTTTGCCTGCCTGTACCGGGCGGCAAAGCGCTACCGGACCTACAGAGGCCGCAGCCGCCCCGACGTGGCGGCGGGCTGTACGGAAAAGCTGGATTGGGAATTCATCCGGTGGATCCTTCACGGCGGCAGGACCCGGGCGGCCCGGAAGCGATACCGGGACCTGGGCAAAGCCTATCCGGGCAAGACGACGGTGCTGAAAAACCAGCGGCAGCTGGACGCATTTTTAGCGGGAGGACAGCGGTATGGATAAAACACAGCTTCTGAAGCTGCTGGAAAAGATCCCATGGCCCCGGGACCAGTGGTGGCTCACCGCCGGCGGCGCCATGGTGCTCTACGGTCTGCGGGAGCAGACACGGGATATCGATCTGGGCTGCACGTCGGCCCTGGCCGACGCCCTGGAGCAGGCGGGCTTTCCCATCGAGGGGAAGGATAACGGCCTGCGGCACATCCGGTACAGCGAAACGATCGAGCTGTCGGAGAACTTTTCCTTCGGCGCCCGCACCCGGGTTGAGGGAATCCCGGTACTGACCCTGGCGGGACTTCTGGAGCAGAAGCGGTATCTCAACCGCCCCAAGGATCAAACAGACATTCAGGCGCTGGAACGCGCCCTGAAAATACAGGAGGAAACGAAATGAAGAACTTTGGATTGAACGAACTGCGGGAGATGTTTCTGGCCTTCTTCGAGACCAAGGGACACCTGAGGCTGCCCAGCTTCTCCCTGATCCCGCAAAACGACGCCTCGCTGCTGCTGATCAACTCCGGCATGGCGCCCATGAAGCCCTATTTCACCGGCGAGCAGGAGCCGCCCCGGCACCGGGTCTGCACCTGCCAGAAGTGCATCCGCACCGGCGACATCGAAAACATCGGCAAGACCGCCCGCCACGGCACCTATTTTGAGATGCTGGGCAACTTCTCCTTCGGCGACTACTTCAAGCACGAGGCCATTGCCTGGAGCTGG
>ONVR01000148.1 GCA_900321335.1 uncultured Eubacteriales bacterium
CTCGTCCCAGGAGATCCGCACATAGCCGGACTTGCCCCGGTTCTGGGGATTGCGCTCGCCGTTGGGGTCCCAGTCCACCCGCTTGAGGGGATAGCGCACCCGGTTGGGGGAATAGACCCGGGCCTTATAGCCCAGTCCCAGAGGCGTCACTGTCACCCGGTCGGGGGGAACGAACTCCTTGCCCCGGGCCTTGATGGTCCAGGGGTTGCAGTTTTTCTTCACATACTCCTTATCGTAAAAATACGGCCGGATCCGCGTAATGCGCCCGTCGTTGGAGTCCACGCAGCAGGGTCCGCCGCTCTCGGGACCCATCAGGCTGTAGCTGATGATGTTGGTCTCATCCGGCTTGAATTTATTCTTGCTCATGGCAAAACCTCCCGTAATCCGGACACGGACGGGCAGAAAACGGCTCCCGTCTTCCCCGGCCGCGTCCCGCGGTTTGAATCGTATGCTTCTTCATTGTCAGTATACCCTGTAATTCTGGAAATTGGAAACTAATTCACCATCTTTTATAACAGCCTATCGGTTGTATCAGTACAATCAAATTGCATTTTCTCCCCCTCTGACCACGCGGAATCCCGAAAGGTGCGAAAATTCGTGAATTTCATGTTGACATTGGAACAATACCAAGGTTTATAATTTTTTCAGAAAAGTTACCGGGCCGCGGAAACGGCAGGTAAACAAAAGGAAAAGGAGAAATCATTATCATGCGTAATGTCGTTATCGTTGACGCCTGCCGTACCGCTGTGGGCAATATGGGCGGCGCGCTCAAACCCCTGAGCGCCTATGACCTGGCCTGCGCCGTCATGAAGGGCTGTCTGGACCGGACCGGCATCGATCCCAAGCAGATCGACGAGGTCATCATGGGCCAGTGCCGCCAGACCTCTGACGAGCCCAACATCGCCCGTGTGGCCGCCCTGAAGGTGGGCATCCCCGTTTCCGCCTCCGCCCACACCGTTATGCGTCAGTGCGCCTCCGGCATGACCGCCGTACAGAACGGCGCCATGCAGATCATGTGCGGCCTGTCCGACGTGGTCCTGGCCGGCGGCACCGAGTCCATGTCCAACGCCGTGTTCTACGTGAGAAACGCCCGGTGGGGCGTGGGCACCGGCAACACGGAGTTTGTGGACGCCCTCACCGAGGGACAGTTCCGCAGCCAGCCCCAGGAGATGTACGGCCGCTACAACATGGGCGCCACCGCCGAAAACATCGCCGAGACCATGGGCATCACCCGGGAAGAGCAGGACGCTTTCTCCCTGGAGTCCCAGAGAAAGGCCATCGCCGCCATCGACGCCGGCCGCTTCAAGGATGAGATCATTCCCGTGACCGTTCCCCAGGGCCGGAAAAAGCCCCCCATCGTATTTGACACCGACGAGTTCCCCCGCCGGGACACCAACGCCGAGAAGATGGCCAAGCTCAAGCCCTGCTTCAACATCAAAAAGGACGAGGAAGGCCACGTGTTCAACGACAGCGCGCTGACGGGCACCGTCACCGCGGCCAGCTCCTCCGGCAGAAATGACGGCGCCTCCTGCATGCTGCTGATGAGTGAGGAGAAGGCCAAAGAGCTGGGTCTGAAGCCCCTTGCCCGGATCGTCGGCATGGGCGCTGCCGGCTGTGACCCCAGAGTGATGGGTCTTGGCCCCGTATACGCCGTTCCCAAGGCTCTCAAGAACGCCGGTCTGACCATTGACGACATTGGCCTGATCGAGCTCAACGAGGCCTTTGCCGCCCAGTCTCTGGGCTGCATCAAGGAGCTGGGCTGGGAGGACAAGATGGATATCATCAACGTCAACGGCGGCGCCATTGCCCTGGGCCACCCCGTGGGCTCCTCCGGCTGCCGGATCCTGGTCACCCTGCTGCATGAGATGAGAAAGCGCGGCGTCAAGTACGGTCTTGGCACCCTGTGCATCGCCGGCGGCATGGGCCAGGCCACGGTTCTCGAGGCCGTTTACGACGACTGATTTCGTATTCCAAAATATTTATATAAAGGAGATTATCGTTATGAACTTCGCTACTTTGTTTGATCTTTCCGGAAAGAACGCCATGATCGTCGGCGGCGCCGGCGGACTTGGCAAGCTGGTTGCCGAGGCCTTTGCCGTGGCCGGTGCCCAGGTGTGCATCGCCTCCCGCACCGAGTCCAAGCT
The DNA here is from genome assembly GCA_900321335.1 of uncultured Eubacteriales bacterium. GTDB lineage: Bacteria > Bacillota > Clostridia > Oscillospirales > Oscillospiraceae > RUG678. The sequence goes on from ONVR01000148.1 coordinate 2,145, forward strand.
GCAGGCCGCCTGCGAGGA
>ONVR01000300.1 GCA_900321335.1 uncultured Eubacteriales bacterium
CTGCTCACAGATACGATGGGCACCAGCGCGTTTTTCAGCGCGTGCTTGTATAGAACGCTCCGTTTCCGGATCCCAAGAGAGCGCAGCGCAGTGATGTACTGCTTGTCCAGTACTTCGGACATGGCTGTTCGGGTGATCCGCGTGATAACGGCCACCACAGACAGTACGATCGTGCCCAGGGGCATGATATAGTCTGTCTTTTCGCTGATCAGCACGTTGAGCCACCGCAGTCTGACCGCGAAAAGCAGCACAAACCCAAAGGCGATGCAGAAGGAGGGAACGGAGGACAGAAGAATCGTCGCGGCGCCTACCGCTCTGTCGCCGGCGGATCCGCGTCTGACCGCCGAAAAAACACCGGCGGGCACGCCGATCAGAAGGGCAAGCAGCAGCGCGCCGCCCGTCATCTTCAGGGTAAAGCAATACCGGTGCAGGAGTTCCGCGGTCAGAGATCTCCCGGTGTTGGTGTCCACGCCGAAATCAAGCCGGGTCAGAACGCGCCAGATATAAAAGAAATACTGTGAAAGTACAGTTCCGCCCGGATCGGCGCCGTCGGCATAGATCACCATTCTTCCCGTATCGGTTCCCGTGAGGGATGCCATCAGAAGAAAAATGACAAGGGTTACGATCAGTACCGTCGGGAGGATCAGCAGCACCCGCTTGACAAAATACCCAAACATTTCTTTTGCTCCAGTCAATAATCCCATAGATGTCGGACGGGGCAGGGGAGAGGAAAAGGAATACAAAAGTCCGACAAAGATAACATACCACAAACCCCACGGTGCAGACAATCCCCAAATCACAAAGAACTGTGAATTGCCGCCAAAAAGAAACGCCGGATTGTCCATATCCAGCGCGGAAAAGACGGACCCGGTGAGCCTTAAATGCCGCCCGAACAAAGCAAACGCCCCCAGACACCTTGTGCCTGGGGGTGTTTTGTATGGGACGTAGCGTAACCGTTATCAGATTTGCCTGTCAGTGGATGCTCCATCCGGCAAAGAAGCCTCCCCGCACGGCCTCGGCAACCTGGCCCACCGTTACGCAATCGCCTATGACGGCGGTGGTCGGGTATTTCCGGCAGATCGCCTCAACAAATCCGTCATTCGGCTTCATGCCGAAGGCGGCAATGACCGTATCGGCGTAAATGGTCCTGGTGCCGTCGGGAGATTCGATGACAACACCGTTTTTCTCGACGCGCAGGATCTTGGACGAGGTATACTGCTTGACGTGATTGTCGCGCAGACGGAACAGCAGGGGATTGCGGTTGTCGATCAGAGCCGTGGGACACAGGTCGTCGAGCATCTCAACGATCGTCACGTCCCGACCCTCCATGGCCAGTTCCAGGGCACACTCGCAGCCGCTGACGCCGCCTCCTGCGACGACGATCTTACTGCCTTTGATCTGTTCCGGATGCAGGTGGGCCTGACATACCTCCACGACGTTTTTGCCGTCGATACCCGGAATGGGGGGAATAGCAGGGACTGCGCCCAGGGCGAGGATGATCCTGTCGTATGCGGCAAGCTCGGGGGAATCCGGCGTGATCTCCGTATTCAGAACGATGGTGACGCCCTGCTTTTTCAACTGACACAGCTCATAGTTCACAAACTCCCGCAAATGGGTTTTGAAGGAGGGGCGCGATGCCGCCACGAGCTGGCCGCCGAGTTCCGGCGCCTTTTCGTAGAGAGTGACCTTGTGGCCCTGGAGGGAGGCGATGCGCGCCGCCTCAAGGCCGCCGGGACCGCCGCCGATGACGGCGATATTCTTCGGACAGTCGGTTTTAACAAGGGGATATTCCAGCTCGTGAACCGCCTGGGGATTGATGGCGCAGCTGATGGCCCTGTTCTGGTATAGCCTGCCGACACAGATCTGATTGCAGAACAGGCAGGGCCTTACGTCCTCATCCCGGCCCTCCAGGATCTTGTTGGGCATATCGGGGTCGGCGATCAGGGCGCGCCCGAACATGGCAAAATCGATCTTCCCGTCGGCGATGGCGGCCTCTGCCGAGGCAGGGGTATGGGAGCCGGAGTTGAGCACGATCACGTCGCACGCCTCTTTGATCCTGGCGGCGTAGTCGGCCATACAGGAGTCCCCCTGATAGATGGAGGGACATACCCACTGCTTGTCCTCATAAGCGCCGAGGTCGATGTCGAAGGCGTCAACACCGAGCTGCTTCATATAGTTGACGATCTCGATGGACTCCTCCAGGGTGCGGCCGCCTTCAAAATCGTGTGTCGCGGCCATGCGCATGAGGATCGGCATATCCGGTCCAACCTGGGAGCGGATGCCCTCGTAGATCTCTCTTACGATGCGCATTCTGTTTTCAAAGGAGCCGCCGTATTCATCGGTTCGCTTGTTCCAGATGGGGGTGATAAACTGATCCAGGATGTATCCGGCGTGGGCGTGGATCTCCACCGCGTCCGCCTCGGCGAGCTTTGCCCGTGCCGCCGCTCTGGTAAAGCAGCCCACGATATCGTGGATCTCATCCACGGTAAATGCCCTGCACAGGCGGTCTGGGAAGTAAAACGAAGGCACCTCCGAGGCGCTGACCATCTGGTCGTCAGAGAAAGGAAAGGCGTTTCGCCCCAGACCGCAGCCCAGCTGGATGCAGCATTTGGCCCCTTCTGCGTGGATCGCTTCCACAAGCGCAGCCCAGCCTTTCATCTGCTCATCGGTGTCGGCCGTTGTGATGTAGTTGATCCATGGATCTGTTTTGTTCGTGACGTACTGGACCTCTGTGATCACCATGCCCACGCCGCCGCGGGCTCTTGCGCGGAAGTACTCCAGCTGATTCAGGGATACCGAGCCGTCATGGTTTTCCGAAAATGTACCCATAGGGCTCATGACGATACGGTTTTTCAGGGCCATGTTTCCTATTTTTCCATAGGAATAGAGATGGGGATACTTCATTGTCATAGCTTCTCCTTTCTGTGTCGAATGCCGTACCCGTTCAGGCGGGAACGGTGTGAATTGATTTCTTACAGCTTTGTGCTATAATTTAAGTATAACTTTATTCATTTAATTTGTCGTTGTTCCATTGCCGCCAAATCGGCGCGCCGGTGTGTGCGTTTTGCACACAGAAACGGAGTTGTATATGAAAATGAGTAAGGGAAATCTTTTTGACGATCTGTCAGAGAACGAGCGGGAGGAATTGAAAAGAAGAAAAGAGCTGATCGTAGACTATCTGATACAAAAGCGCAGACCGGAAGAACTGATACACGAGGCGGGCACGCTTATGCAGTGCCCCATCATGCTCACCACCAACACATACCGGGTGCTTGTGATGGATGATCTCGGCTTTGAGGTGAACGATCCCATATGGCGGGGAGCAAAAAAGGAGGGCTACTGCAATGCAGATTCCGTGGCGCTCTTTGAGACAGAGGGGATCACACGGCGCGTAATGTCACAGGAACGGGCGTTTGTCCTTGACTACGGGCTGGGAGAGCGTATCCCCAGGATCCTGCATAAAATCGACGTTTTCGGGAAAATCGGGGCGTATATCGGGATCTTCCAGACGGGTCGTCCCTTTAACCGTGTGGATTTGGCCACGGCGGATATCCTTTGTCAGGTGCTATCGGTCATGCTGGAAAGAGGGCCCAAGACGATAGACAGCAAGGAAGAGATACGAGACAGCATCCTGTATGATCTGATTGAGGGGAGGATAACGGAATACGCCGTTCTCAATGACCGGATTCGCTGGGCGGCCTGGACCCTGAAGCCCATATTCCGCTGTGTGATGATAACCCCCTCTGACAGGGATACGGATCTGGACAACGGCGATTATTTTTCCTATCTGCTCACGAGTCAACTGCCGGACAGCAGGATCCTGAGAGTGCCCGAGGGCCTTTTGCTGCTGATGAATTATGCACAGGAGGACGCTTTTCCGGCGCTGAAAAGGTTTCTGAGCGAAACGGCGGAAAAATACGGCTTGTTCTTTAACGTGAGCGGGGCGTTTTACGATCTCATGCTGATAAGAGCTCAATATGAGATGTGTCTGCTCATCCGGAATATGGCTAAGCACCGAAGATACGCGGAAAGGCTGAACTGCTTTGACGACAGCCCGCTTGAGGTACTTGCCGAGAGGATCACACCCCGTGAGCGTCGGCTGTTTGCACTGCCCAAATACGGCATACTGGCAGCGTATGACAAGCGCCACGCCACGGATTACTGCCGCACCATGACCACGTTCATTGAGTCCGGATGCAGCGTAACGGCGGCGTCAGCAAGACTGTATATCCACCGCAACACGATGAACAAACGCTTAAACCGGATCGCTGAGATCTGCGGTCTGGAGATCCTCAATGGAAAAGAGCTCATTCACTTTTACCTGACGGATAAACTGACAGGGGGGCGAGGCCAGTAACGATATCGTAGTTTCAAAGACGCACTGTCATGTGACAGTGCGTCTTTTTGCTGGATGGACCTGTGACGGGGGGAACGACGAGGAATTGCCCGCGTCAAAAAATATAAAAATCAGCGGAAAAAATGGAGGATTCCTATTTAACTTGCATAAGATTTGTATTATAATACGCTTGAGATGGTAATTTGATCCGGC
>ONVR01000173.1 GCA_900321335.1 uncultured Eubacteriales bacterium
CATCTCAAAAGAGGCCGGCATCTCCCCCGCCACCACGCCGACAAGATACGTCTCCAGATCCATGGTCAGCGTCTGATCCCCGTCCAGGATGCTGATGGTCAGTGACGGTGGCGGCTCCGAGGGCGGCGCCGGTTCCGCTGCCTTGTCAGGCGCTTTTTTCCTGCCCATGGAAAATACCAGCGGGATCAGGAGTACAAGGGCAGCCGCCCCAAAGACGGCCAGGAGAATTTTTTTCAATTTGCCACTCCCCTTTCACACGGAACTATGCTATAATATTTTTGTGCTGTGCCCGCCACGGCGGACAACCTCAGCACAATCCTATGTATCCAAAGGTGGCAATTATGCGTAAAAAAGCTCTTGCTCTCTCCGGATCGGCGCTTTTCCTGGGCATCGCCGGGTTTTTCCTTCGCTTTCTGGAGCTGCGCTATGACTATACGGACCGGGCTCTTCCCATCCCCGGCAGTCCGCTGCGGATCGTCACGCCCGTGTTTCTTCTGGCCGCGGCGATCGTTCTGGCCGTGTGTGTCGCTGTGGCCGGCAGGGAGCGGCGAGACCTGATAACCCTCAACACCGGCGAGCGATTTTCCTCCGCCGTGTACACGGTCCTGACCGTTCTGTGCGGTCTGGGGCTGACGGCCTGCGCCGTGTATTATTATCTTACGACGGAGCGCACGGTCTTTGACGGGCTCTTCGCTCTGTTCCTGGCCATGACGGGAATCAGTCAGCTCGTGCTGACCCTGGCCCGGCCGGAAAAGGGATCTGACCCTGTCCGGGTGCTCTTCGGCGCTATCTGCCCCGTTTTCGGCTGTCTGTGGCTGATCACGCTCTACCGCATCTACGCGGGTCATCCCACCTTGACCTTTTACTGTTATCAGTTTCTGGCCATCGTCGCCAGTACCCTGACCTACTATTATATGATGGGCTTCTACAGCAGCCGTGGCCGCTGCCGCCGGAGTCTGTTCGCCGCCCTTCTGGGCACAGTTCTGTGTCTGCTGTCTGTGGCAGACAGCGCCGGGATCCACCGGTATCTGTACCTGCTGCACGCAATTGTGAATCTGTGTGCCGCCTGGCGACTGCTGGTGACGCCCGTGCCCCCGGAGCCGGAAGAGCAGGCGCCGGAAGGAACTGTTTCTGAAGATACTTGATGAATTCTTACAAGCCGCTGGCAGCGTAAAAGCTGTCGGCGGCTTTTTTTGCGCCCTGTTATGACCGTTTTCGTCCGGGAGGCCGGAGTATAATCATCCCGGAAAGAGTCCCGGTGAGGAGGTGTCGGTCCATGGTCGTGTATGCGGATCTTCTTTTTCTGATCAACTGGCTCATTAACGGCCTGCTGCTGGTGATCACGGCGCGGATCTGCGACTATCCGGCCCCGCGGCGCCTGTGTCTGCTGGGCGGCGCTCTGGGGGCCGGATACAGCGTCTGTGTTCTGTACTGGCCCGTACTGACCCACCCGCTGATCAAACTCTCCGTGGGGATCGCCATGGTGCTGTGCGTCTTTTTCCGGTACGGTCCCTTTGTCCGGGCCTGCCTGATCTTTTTTGCCGTCTCCGCAGCCTTTGGCGGCGCCGTCTACGGAGCCGGGCTTTTGACGGGACGCTCCCTCTACGGGCTGTATACCCCCATCTCGCTCCGGGTTTTGATTCTGTCCTTTGCCGTCAGCTACGGACTGATCCGTCTCGTATTTGCCCGTTTCGGCAAACACGCAGGGGAGCTCGCCGCTGTCCGGATCCGGCTTGGGGATCGCGCGGTCAACCTGCACGCCATTCGGGACACGGGAAACAGTCTGAAGGACCCCATGACCGGCAGACCGGCCGTCGTGGTAAGTCCCGACGCGCTGGCGCCGCTGCTGGACAGCGGGACCGTCGCCATACTCCGTCAGCCGGGCCCCGCTGCCCTGTCCGAACTGGCGGAAGGCCCCGTCCCCTTTCGCCTGATCCCGTACCATACCGTCAGCAGCGGCTGTGAACTGATGGCGGCCTTTATCCCGGATGGCGTCTGGGTCGACGGCAAACCGGTAAAAGCTGTGGTTGCCGTGGCACCCCGATCCGTTTCAGACGGCGGCGCCTACAGTGCGCTGCTGAGCGTATAAAAGGAGGAAGAACCATGAATCGTTTCCTGCAGTATCTGC
>ONVR01000066.1 GCA_900321335.1 uncultured Eubacteriales bacterium
CTTTTGATAGTATTTACACGTCCGTCAAAAACCTCTTTCTCTTTATTATAGAAGTCCGCGACTTGCGAACCCTCACGGTTCGTTACTGTCATGACGCACTGAGGATTATCCGTTGTTCTAATATTTTTTATTTCAACATTCCAGCCATCTTCAGTGTAGACACCAGGCATCTTGGCCAACACCGCTTTGATCGCATTTTTAATTGCCTTCTCATTCTCCCCGGCAATTAAGTCTTTTGCCACTGTGCTCAAGGTCTGATCGCCTTTATAATGCTTCGCTAACTGGAGAGTTTGGCTACTTTTTCCGCCAAGATGAAATGTACCAGCAGAGATACTTACCGTCACATTATACTCAGTCTTATCACCAGTGGGGCCGCTGCCACCGCCGCCACCGCCGCCGCCGCCGCCGGGAATAACCGGAGGAGCAGCTTCTTCGTACTGAGGATACAATGACATGTCGCTCGTCAGCAGAATCTTATCGCCGGGCTGATAGGCGGTGCCGGATCCGTCCTTGCTGGTGTTCCATCCCTTGAATGTCGCATTGTCCTTTGCAGGGCCTTGAGGCACGGTGAAAGTATCACCGGTCTTAACGGTGACGGTCTCCTGAACATTGCCCTTCGCATCATAGAACGTCATCTCATGGGAATCTTTGCCGTCGCCGCTCTTCCAGGCGATTCGGGAGATGATGGCGGCGCACTCAGCGCGGGTGATGTTCTGGGTGGGCCGGACGGAGCCGTCGGGATAGCCGAAGATCAAGCCGTGGATCACGGCCTTGTCCATGGCGCTCTTGGCGTAGCTGGCGATCTGGCCCTCATCGGTAAAGGTCTTGGCCACGCCGGGTGTCACATGGACCTTATCGGTGGTGCTCTCCACATAGGTGATGTAACGCTCCACCATCACGCACAGATCCTGCCGTGTGATGTTGGCCTCGGGGGAGAACTTTCCGCTTCCGGTGCCGTTGACGATCCCCTTTTCATTGGCCCAAGCAATGCTGCCGGTGTACCACTGGTTCACGGCCACGTCGGAAAAGGCCGTTGCCTTGCTGTTGTCAACGGTCGCTCCGTCGTAACGGGCCAGAATGGTGGCGAACATCGCTCTGGTCAGGTTGTCGTTGGGCGCAAACTTCGTGCTGCTGACGCCGTTCATGTAGCCGTTGTCCACGACGAAGTCCACGTACTGCTTGTACCAGGAGTCCGAGGGAACATCGGTGAACTTGTCGCTCCCGGCGGCGCTGGCCATGGTGGTCATGAACACCGCAAGAGCCATCAGGACGGCCAAAACCTTCCAAACGCTTCGTTTCATGAGTTTCGCTCTCCTTTTCTGATAAATTTTATATTGCACATGGCTTATCTGAAAAACAGACAACAGAACCACGTCGTCAAACCCTTGCAGGCATGGCCCTGTATCGTAACAATTGCGTTTCGGTCACCCGCAGGCCCAACGCGCCTGTTATCGTTTTTCAGGCAAGCACAGCTACAACCGAGAAAATCCAGGGGCCTGCCCCCTGCTCATCGCATTTGCGCGAGATAGGCCGCCTTCTGATTGATCTTGGCCTCCTTGTAATAACTCCGAAGCTGCTTGACCGGGTCTGTGCTCTCCCCGGCCGCTTTCAACTCCGCTTCCATCTCTCCCAGCAAGGATTCCACCGCAGCGTCGCACTCCGCCTCCAGGGCCTCCGCTTCATTCAACTTGGCGGAGAGGATGGAGTTCCTGGCGGAGCTGGTGCGCTGCGCCTCGGGAAGCGCCAGGTATTCTTCCTTCGCTGAGGAGATCAGGCTGTCCAACCTTCCTTGAATGGCGCCCCGGACGCCGTACATCTTTGTGGTATACTTGGCCACAATGTCTGTTTTCACGTCACCGGTGGAGATCGGCGCGGTCCCGCTCGAACCGGTTCCGGTGCCTCCCCCGCCTTCGCCGGCGGAAGTATCCTGCGCAGTGCCCGACGGCTCTCCCACAGCTCCGGTGGTTTCTGCGGCGGGCTCTGACGCGCCGGAAAGGGTTTGCTCGATCTCCGCCTGGGCCTCGGCGATCATCTCGTCTGTGATCAGACCCTCGACCCCAAGAGCTTCCTCAATCCCCCGGTCTTTTTGCTCCTGCTCCTGCGCGATGGTCGCCGGGTCCGTGGTCAGGCCCACCTTCGCCGCCTGGAGCAGATCCCAGTGGCTCCCGACGAACGCCGCTATGGCAACGGCCAGAACGATCAGAATGCCCAAAACAACATAACGCACCTTGAAGCGTTTCCTCTGCCTGCTCATACTCATTTCTCCTATAAAACTAAGTCGTCCCCTACGTGTGATCGGGAGGGGCCTCCCACATACGGCTCCTTGCGAGATCTTCCATAATCTGTGTGCTTCGCGTGGTCACGACTGTGCGCCGCTGCCCTGCGCAAACGGGACAGCCACAGCGTTTGAGACCGGTCCGTGAATAAATGATAGCTCGCCAGGAATGGCCGAACGGGCATTGCCACCAGACTCGCTTGCTGCTGCCTCTGGTCACCTGACTTGGCTTCAGCTCCCCGTTGAGGGTGGGGTGCCATTCCGCTGCGACCATGGGCTCAAGCGTCGCCAAATCGTTGAAGCCCTCCAAAACCTTCCTGCCGGCACAATAGGGGCAGCCACAGCCATCCGATACACGGCGGGCAACCGTCATTCGATAGTCATGTCCTTTAGGACACATCCACCAAACTGCGCGGTTCGACGTTGATGTAACTTGATCCGGCCGGAGTGCACCGTTCTTCTCCGAGTGCCACTCTGCTGCCAGCCTGGGATAAAAGCTGGCAAAATCATTATCGCCGGAGATTACCTTTTGATTGGCGCAATAGGGGCAGCCCGTCCCTCTTGTTCTTGATTCTATGACAGCCTTCCATTCATGGCCGCGGCCGCACTTCCACCACACCCGCTTATGAGAGCCTCTCCCCACCATCTGCGCGGTAAGGCTGCCGTTCTTTGTTGAGTGCCACTGATCTGCCAACTCCGGATGGGTGGTGGCCAAATCGTTAAATCCCGGCAGGATCCTCTTCCCAGAACACACCGGGCAGTCATTTCCATTGAGACGAACTCTAACCTGCGATTTCCATTCATGGCCCAAAGCATCCCGCCACCAGACTTTCTGATGAGAGCCGCAGGATACCATGTCGGGAGTTAGCGTACCGTTTTTAGTCGGGTTCCATTCCGCTGCCAAGGTCGGATAGCAGGAAGCCAAATCATTGACGCCCGGCAGGATCATTTTTCCGGCACACACCGGACACTCTGTGCCTCTGACGCGAAATCGAACACCTGTCTGATAAGAGTGGCCCTGCTCACAGCACCACCAAACCTTTTTCGCAGATGTCGGTGCGACAGAGCTTGGAGACATCTTGTTTTTCTCTTGGTCCCATTCTCGGATCAGATGTTCTTTCCCGTTATTGATACACCAAGAATAAAAAGTCTCGCCTGCCATCCCGAAGCTTTCTTTCGGCACCCCAGTTGAATCGGTAGCGATCATATAAGTCCGAATTAACAATTAGTATTTTTTTTGATTTTAACATAAGTCAAAGCATTTTTCAAGAGAGTGTTAAATATTGGTACTAGATTTACTAACTTGCACAAAAAATAGACCACAGAGCGTGCCGTTTTTGGGGCTTTCTTTCGTGCGTATTTTTTATAAATTATATTTTTAGCTTGAAAAAAACATAATCTAGTCTTTTAAAATATAAAAAATCTATGTAAGACAAGCGTTCCTGATTCTAGCTAGCAGCACATATTGTTAATTATCACACCCCTGTAATCCTTACAACATGATTTTCTTTCACCTATGACACCAGCTTCAGGTTTTCGATCTGCTGCTGGTGTTCTTCTCCTGTGTCGATCAGGTAGATTCTGGTAATATCGATAGAACTATGACCCAGAATGTCAGACAGCTTCATAATATCCTTATATTTCCGATAATACTCTGTGGCGAACATATGACGCAAGTTATGAGGAAACACCTTGCTCGCCACCACGTCCGCATGCTTACAAAGTGACTTCATTTCACTCCAGATCTGCCGACGCGAAAGAATTTTCCCGCTCCTGGTGCGAAAGATCGCCCCAGATACGATTCCCTGTTTCCGTGCAAATTTCAGCAGCTTTCGGCAGAGCTGCCGCGGCATCAGGATGGTTCGGATTTTCCCTTTCATGGAGATTTCCGCACACCCGGCCCGAGCCGTTTCTACGGAGATATACTGCACCTCACTGACTCGAATCCCAGTGGCTCCCAGGGTCTCCAACAGAATACCAAGACGAGCCTTTCCCCGTTCATACGCAGTATCGACCAGCCGACGGTATTCTTCTTTCGTGAGATTCTTTCCCTTTTCCCGAAATATGCGGCGTTGAATCTTCAGAAACCGCACCCTGCAATCCTCTCTGCCGATACACCGAAGCAAACCGTTGACCGCAGACAGTGCTCCGTTGACCGTAGAGGGCGCTCGTCCAATTTCAACTAGATGTTTTTTCCAGGTCGCCACGGTTTGTCGGTTCAGTGGGCGGTCTTCCAACCAGCGTTGGAATGCTTTCGTATCGCGCGAGTACTTCTCAATGGTGGCAGCGCTGTGCTCCTCATACTTCAGCTGGTCCCGAAAACACCTCAACATGTCATCTGTTATTGTATGCATCATGGCGCTTCCTTCCTTTCCAAAGCATACTCTTATTCTGGTAGGTCCTGTCGCATGGAGTTTGGCTGTCCTTCCGCTGTGGGATACAAACGTCAGGCAAAGCCTCCCTCTGTATTGTTCCCAATCTTTCGGAGCATTTCTACTGAAAAAAGCATATCATCCATTCCATCCATTGTTAAACTGCAAGCGCGACCGATTTGAAAATAATCTGCCCCTGCTGGACAACGCGCAAAACCGGTCGGTCGCCGGGTCGTATACTGTAAGATAATCATGAGTATAATGTAAGTATATCATCTTCCGCACCCGGGATGAAAACCGGGCAGCGCAAAGGACTGTGGAGGGACTGAAATGGTGGAACGGTGTGTTTGCTGTGGGGAAATCATCCCGGAGGGACGTATGGTTTGTCCAAGGTGTGAGCGGCTGGAGCAAGCCCAGACGCAGAGCAATCTGTCTATCGGTTCACTTCGACGGAATTCTACCACATCACCGCAGAGAAACAAATCCTTCGTTTTACCCGGCTGGAAGTACATTCTCCATCGGATGATCCATTTCCTCTCCTGATTTTACCCTGCTCTGGAAGACTGCTCCTTGGAGATGTCAAGAAAAGTAGAGCCTGAAAACACACAAAATGTTACGGCTGCGAAATTTGCAGACGGAGTGGAGCGCAGCGGAACGGAGCCTGCAAATTTCGGCGGCTACGCCGCCAGCCCCAGGGCGGCGTCCCGAAACTGCTCCGGCGGCAGTCCGCCGGGATTCGACGTGTACA
>ONVR01000043.1 GCA_900321335.1 uncultured Eubacteriales bacterium
CGAAACGCCTACCTCTCCGGCGCCCTGGAACTGCGGGAGGGCAACCTGGCCGAGACCGGCAGAGCCGCCGCCGCCGGCGAGGAAAACCGCCAGTCCATGACGGCGGAAATGATGCTGGACTACATCCGCATCTGCACCGACAGCGAGGCGGCCCAGAACGCCCCCCTGTCCCTGAACCTCATCCTGACGGATACGGGAGAGAGCTTCTACCTCAAGCGGGTCAGCGGCGTGCTGCTGTACTGCAAGGGCGTCACCGACGACAGCGCCGACGCCACCGTTACCTGCGAGAAGGCCCAGCTGCTGGACCTCATGCTGGGGAAGCATGACCTGCTGGAGACCACCACCGTCGAGGGAGACCCCGCCACCGTGGAGGGCCTGCCCAAATACATGACGGCCCTTCCCCCCACCTTCAACATTGTTGAGCCCTGAGTCATCCTATCATTTTTGCAGAGTTTAGAAAGAGGTTGCATCCTATGACTGTGATTCCGATCCTTTTCGGCGTTCTGCTGATCCTCGGCGGGATCTCCTGCCTGTTCACGCCCCTGGCCACCTTCCTCTCCACCGGGTATTTTCTGGCCATCCTCCTGCTGGTCTACGGCGTCGGCGGCCTGATCCGGGCCGTCCGGCGGAAGGCCGTGCCGGAGGGGATCGTCAGCGGCCTGGCCATCCTGGTGGGCCTGCTGGCCATCCTCCGTCCGGGCAGCCGGCTGGTGTTCGACAGCATGCTCCTGGCTTTTATGGCCTGCTGGTTCCTGCTCCAGGGCATCCTGTCTGTGGTGGTGTCGGTCAAAACCAGGGCCGAAAACAAATGGTGGGTCCTGACCCTCCTTGCCGGCGTCCTGGGCATCCTGCTGGGCCTCTATTCCTTCGCCCACCCGGTGGCCGCCGCGCTGACCGCCGGCCTTTTGCTGGGCTTTTACTTCCTCCAGGCGGGCTTTGATCTCATTGCTCTGGGCTTTGCCGCCAGGGAGATCAAAAGCGCCGTGGAGGATGGTTCCGGCGAGCCCTGACCAAAGCCTCCGCGTTTGATTCCAAAAAACAGGAGATCGCTTCTGCTGTCTCGCAGGGGTTGGTCTCCTGTTTTTCTTTGACAGCGCGGGGGACTGAACCATTTACGTCGACAAAACAGACCATTCACGACGACCCTATTGCGCCCATTTTTCGGCTTTGTTATACTTCTCCCAATCGTACCAAACCCTTTTCCCATACAAAGGAGGGACCGCCTGTGAAGCTCGCCGTCGTGGACGACAACAAACGGGACGCGGAAGCCCTGCGGGATATCCTGACCCGCACGGAGGAAAACCATGTGATCGATCTGTTTGAGACCGGCGGAGACTTTCTGTCCAGCCTGCCGGACCGGGACTATGACCTGGCCTTCCTGGACATCTATCTCCCGGACGGGAACGGGGTGGAGGCGGCGCGGAGGATGCGGAGCCTTTCCCCCAAAACCGGCGTGGTGTTCGTCACCGTCTCCGACAGCCACGCCGTGGCCGCCTTCAGCCTGCAGGCCATCCACTACCTGGTCAAGCCCTTCACCGAGGGGGACGTGGCCGAGGCCCTGCGCCGGGCCAGGGAGGCCGGCCGGTCCGAAGTCCCTGAGAGCATGTTGACCGTGACCATCGGCGGGGACGTCTATACCCTGGCCCAGCGGGACATTCTTCGGGTGGAGGCCAGCGACCACAAGACCAACATTTTTATGCAGAACGGCTCGGTTTACTCCGTATACCTGGCCTTCGGCAAGGTGGAGGCGGAGCTGGACCGGCACTTCCTGACCATCAATCGGGGCATCGCCGTGAATATGCGCCACATCGTCAAATGGAGCGCCCAGGACTGCGAGCTGGGCGACGGCCGGCGGTATCTGCTCAACCGCAGGAAGCGGCAGCAGCTCAAGGAGGCCTATTTCCACTACAAGCTGGACGAGATGACGGGGCGGCAGGCAGCGAGAGAATGAAAAATAAGGAACAAATACGAGGAGGCATCGACATGGATTGGAGAAACACGGCGCGGCGGTTCCTGACCCTGGCCCTTGCGCTGACCATGGCCGGCGGCATGACCCTGACGGCCCGGGCGGTGGAGGCTTACGACCTCTGGGTCGGCGGCATGGAGGTCACGGCGAACGCCCTCTCCGGCGAGGGCTGGCGCTATGACCCCGGCACGCGGACCCTCACCCTGACGGATTATACCTACACTGGTCCCGGCCAGTGGTTCGACGTGGGCGACGGACGGGAGGCCGCCGCCATCCTGTACCGGGGGGAGACGCCCCTGACCGTCGAGCTGGCGGGAAACAGCAGCGTCACCCATACGGACGAGGCCTGCGTCGCCAGCTACGGCGTGTTCTCCGAGGCGGATCTCACCATCCTGGGCGATGGCGGCCTGACCGCCGCCAGCGGGGAGGCGGAGGATTGCAGCTACGGGATCACCTCCAACCATAAAATCGCGGTTCTCAGCGGCAAGGTCGCCGCCGCAAGCGGCAAGGCACGGGATTCCAGCTGCGGCATCTTCGGCATGGGCGGCTTTGCCGTGGAGAACGGTACCGTCACCGCCACCGGCGGCGAGGGGGCTATGAGCCGGGGGATCGCAGCCGGCACCGGCGAGCCTGCAGATTATGCCGCGTTTACGGTCACGGGCGGTACGATCACCGCTGCAGGCGGTCTCGGAATCTCGGAGAGCGAGGGCATTTTCTGCTACCGCTGCGACCTCACCGTCAGCGGCGGCACCGTGACCGCCACGGGCGGGCCGTCCCCCTACACCAGCTACGGCATTTACGATTACGGCGTCTTCTCCGTCACGGGGGGCACGGTGGAGGCCGCGGGCAGCACGGTGACCGCCACGGCTGAGGCGGTCAACGGGGCCAGCATGGGCGTCTTTGACCACGAGGGCGGCATCGTCGTTTCCGGCGGCACATTGAAGGCCGTGGCGGGTACCGCCATCCCCGCCGAAAACGGGGACCGGGCCCTCAGCAACGGGATCCAAAGCGACAGCTCCATCACGGTCAGCGGCGGTCAGGTCACCGCCAAAGGGGGCGGCGGGCTGTACAGCGCCGGCCTCTTTGCGGAGACCGATCTCACCGTCAGCGGCGGCACCCTGACCTTCCGGGGCGGCGCGGGGACGGAGAGCAGCACAGGGCTCCAGGCCGGGAACGGCATCCGCTTCGAGGGCGGGACCACAGAGGCCCTGGCCGGCGAGACGGGCGGCGCCAACTATGGCGTCTACACCGACGGCGGCGTCCTCATCCGGGGCGCGGATACCGCCGTGACCGCCGGGAGCGGCGCGGCCGGCGCCTTCAGCGCCGGTCTCCTCTGCGTGGACGGTCTGACCATGGAAGGGGGCACGCTGAAGGCGGAGAGCGGCTCCGCGCCGGTTTGCTACGGCCTTGCCGGGGAAACGGTGGCGGTCCGGAACGGCACGGTGACCGGAACCGGCGGCGACGCCACGGACGGAGAAGAAACCTACAGCATCGGCCTCTATTCCCGCCAGGGCATGACCCTCTCCGGCGGCACGGTGACCGCCACGGGCGGCGGGGCGGAGGGCAGCGCCGGTCTGCTGAACGAACAGGGCGAGCTGGCCGTCACCGGCGGGACCGTGACCGCTTTCGGCGAGTCTGCCGCCGCCCTCTCCGAGACCATGACGGTGGAAAAGACCGGCCTGATATCCTTCCTCACCGGTGACGATGGGGCCAGCGCCAAGCCTTCCGACCTGGGTGCCTATCTGGAAACCTATCTGGACAGCCCCGCGAAATACATCTCTATCTCCTACGGGACGGCTTCCTCCGGCGACGTGTCCGAGCGCTTCAACGACGTGAGCAAGACCGCCTGGTACCACGACGCGGTGCAGTGGGCGGCGGACAAGGGCCTCATGAACGGGGTCAGCGAGGACCGCTTTGCCCCCAACGACAACACCACCCGGGCCATGGTGGTCACCATGGTCTGGCGGATGGAGGGTGAGCCGGAGGGAGGAACCAATCCCTTCTCCGACGTGCCCGCCGACGCATGGTATGCCCCGGCTGTCTGCTGGGCGGTGGAGAACAGCGTGGTCAATGGCACCTCCAAAACCACCTTCTCCCCCAACACCCCCGTCACCCGGGAGCAGT
The DNA here is from genome assembly GCA_900321335.1 of uncultured Eubacteriales bacterium. Lineage (GTDB taxonomy): Bacteria > Bacillota > Clostridia > Oscillospirales > Oscillospiraceae > RUG678. Next base: position 4,091 of record ONVR01000043.1, read on the forward strand.
TGGCGGCCATCCTCTACCGATACGCCCAGGCCCAGGGCAAGGGCTTCACCGGCGCGTGGGCCTTCCCGCTGGACTTCTCTGACGCGGCGGACGTTTCCGACTACGCCGACGAGGCCATGCACTGGATGGTCATGCAGGGGGTCATCACCGGTATGCCCGACGGTACCCTGGCCCCCAAGGGCAACGCCACCCGGGCCCAGATCGCCGCCATGTTCCAGCGCTTCGCGGCGGAGCCTATGAGCTACGAGGACTTCAAGGCCCTGACGCCGGAGGAACAGAAGCAGGCCTTTGCCGCCATGACCGGCCCGGAGATCTACGAGCTGGTGAAAAACAGCGACGAGAGCTGGCCCGTCACCGCCTACGACCTCATCACCCCGGACAACGCCAAGGAGACCATCGTCCTCTATGACAACAACGGGGACCTCCATTTCAACCTGGCCTGGCCCCCTTACGGCGGCTTCCTGCCGGAGAGCATCGCCTCCATGGGGGACCTGTCCGGGAAGGTGGACGTGAGCCGGGACGGGGGCGACGGGGGGTACTCCATGTCTTACGGCAAGAACGAGGACGGCAGCTATCCCAATGATTCCCAGCGGGCCGTCCCCAAGACCTCCGCCACCGTGCGGACGGGCGTTCTGGATGTGGACCAGTACAAGAAAGTGGTAGAGATCGTCACCAACGGCAAGAGCGACGACAGCCGCCTGGCCTCCCTGAACGCCCTGGGCTACGACCGGGAGACCGCCGCCCGGTTCCTGTCAGACCAGGCCGCCTGGCTGGACCGGGACGAGATCGCCGGCCCGGACAACATTTCAGATGGCGTCAAGCTGGCGGGGCACACCGTGGAGGCCAAATACGGCTATTACGGCGTCACCGCCCCCTGGCAGGCGGGAGACCTGGACCTGGCGGGCGGCGGCGGGCAGCTTGACCCGGTGTTCAGTTGGGGGACCCTCTGCGCCTCCGGGCTGATCTCTGATACCGGAACGGCGGAGATACACTGACGCGGCGGCGGTCTCCGGCGAATGAAGCGGAAAACCAACGCCCATCCCCCCATCACCCCACGACCCGGCCCCTGGTTTGCGCCAGGAGCCGGGTCGTGCTTCTTATTTCGATCAAGTTCTTCGCTTATCCCAACCCCTCAAACCGCATCAGCATCGTGGCCACCTCGGCCCGGGTGGCGGTGGCCTTGGGGGCCAGGGTGCCGTCGGGGTTGCCGGTGATGACGCCGTTCATCACCATCCAGTGCATGGCCTCATCGGCCCAGGCGGATACTTCACCGGCGTCGGGATAGTCCAGCGGGAACATCCAGCTCCCGACAAAGCCCTGGCCCTTGCTCTGGGCGTAGCGGTAGAGGATGGCCGCGATTTGCTCCCGGGTCACGGGGTCGTTGGTGCCGAAAAGCCCGTCGCCGTAGCCCTCGATGATCTTCTCGCTGGCCGCCCAGATCACCGGGTCAGTGTACCAGGTGCCGTTTTCCACGTCGGTGAAGGGGTTCTCCCCTGTGACCGGGGGCTCCCCCGCCATGCGGTAGAGGACCGTGGCAAACATGGCGCGGGTCATGGTGCCGGTGGGGTCGAAGTGGGCGGCGTCGATCCCCTTGAAGAGGTCGTGGTCATAGCAGTAGTAGACCGCTTCGTAGAACCAGGCGTCTTCCGGCACGTCCACAAAGGGCCTCTCCACGGGGACGAAGACCGCCGCCACCTCCACCGGGGAGGCGGGCATGGTAAAAGCGTAGGTCCCGTCGCCGTTGTCCGTGAGAGCCACGGCCTTGCCGTCCTTGTCCGTCACCGTCACGGCGTCCGCCCGGTACCCTTCGTCGGGGGCGGCGGTGAGGGTGACGGTCTGGCCCGCGGCGGGCCGCTGGGGGGTGACGGTCACCGCGCCGTTCTCCACATTGGCGGGGAGTGTGACGGGATAGGTGGAGGTGTGACCGCCGGAGGAGGGGGCGGGGTCCGTGGATACGGTCAGGGCCACGGCGTCAAAGGCGCTGGCGTAGTCGGTCACGTTGTTGCCGTTAATCTGCTCGGAAAACAGCTTGAGGGTGTAGCTGCCTGTCTCGTCGGGGGCCGTGACCGTCACCGTGCCGCTGGCGCTGGACGGCTGGGCGAGCTTGCCGTAAGAGATCGGTTCGCCTTCGCTGTCACACAAGAGGGCGGAAACGTACTCGTTGGGGGCGTCGGTCTCGTCACAGACCGTCGCACCGGTGTAGTGCAGGGTGACGCCGCCGCCGGGGAGTGCTCTCGCTGTGGTTTCGGTCACATTGAAAGCGCGGTCGTTGTCTAAAACCGTCAGTTTCCATTTGTTGCCGGTGTAGTCGGGAATTGTCGAGAGGGTCCCAACCTCTCCCGTTTTGCCGTTTTCGGCGGGGGAGGTTAGGAGGACGGAGGAGAGGTTTAGATAGCAGGCGGGGTGGACTTCATGATATGACCCTTCATTGGCGTGCGCTCCCGTAACGCTCACATTTCCATTATCCCCTCGAACATAGGCCACGTAATTGGGATTGATACCGGGCGTCCGAAGCCACCAGGAATCGTGATAGAAACTTTGTGAGACGGAATCTCGCAAAGTGCTGTTCATTTTATTTGCTTCCGCAACTGAAATTGGCCATAG
>ONVR01000033.1 GCA_900321335.1 uncultured Eubacteriales bacterium
CAGGCCGGATTTGGCAAAGCGGGGACACTGGCGGGTAGGTGTGGCAAAATGCTTGTTGCCCCAGCCTCCCGTGCCGCCTTTGGCCAGGACAAAGGGCTTGTCGTCGGACATATCCTTGATGATGGCGCCGGTGGCTTTGTCCCGGACCAGCGTGCCCAGGGGCACCCGGATGATCAGATCCTCCCCGTCCTTGCCGGAGCAGCGCTTGCCCGTACCGTCGCCGCCGTTGCCGGCCACGTACTTGCGCTTATAGCGGAAGTCCATCAGCGTGGACAGATTGGGGTCCGTCTGGAGCACGATGCTGCCGCCCCGTCCCCCGTCGCCGCCGTCAGGGCCGCCCGCGGCCACGAACTTCTCCCGGTGGAAAGCCACAGCCCCGTTGCCGCCGTTGCCGGCCTTGACTTTGATGTCGGTTTTATCTACAAACAACATAATTCTCGTTCCATTTCTGCAATACAATAAAATTTAACAAGTTATTATAACAGTTTTTTCCGGAAAATACAACCGCAACCTGCCGGTTGCCCCGGTTGCAAAGCCCGGTTCTATCTGATACAATGAAAAAAAACGGGCGGCTCTGCCGCCGAGAAAGGAGAACTGCCATGTCCGCAAATCCCCACGAACTGATCCAGGTGGGCGACACCTCCGTATGGTACGACCCCGTGACCGGCGTGAACTATATCAAATTCGACGGCTGCGGCAACTCCATGTCCCCCATGGTGGACCGGACCGGAAAGCCTGTCATCGACTTTCACCAAGACGAGGATTCCTGACGCTCTTTTGCGGGTTTCTTTTCAAAAAGGCAGGCACCCCGCAGCGTGTACGCTGTGTCGGTTTGATCTGTTCACACGACCGCGTATGACAGCGCAAAACGGTATTCCAAAACATTTGGAATACCGTTTTGTCATTTCCGTTTCCCGATGGGCTTTGCTTACTCCGTTACGCTGCAGCAGGCGTGCTTGACCCGGTCTGCCTCCTCGGCCCGCTTGCCGTTATTGAAGCGGTCCAGGGTGCCCACAAGATAGCCGGTGATCCGGCGGATCCGCTCAAAGGGCACATTCTGCCAGTGATAGGTGATATCCGCAAAGTCCCCGTCCAGCTTGATGTCCATACCGGTGATGATCTTGTCGGGGTATTTCTGTCTTGCTCTGTCCACATAAGCGTCGATCTCGGCCTGGCTCATCTCGCCGCCGATCACCTTTACATCTACCATATCTATATTCCTCCCATTGCATTACAAACACTATATTTTGTGCCAGTTCATTCCAGCAATCACAATATATCACAGTTTTCCGCTTCTGTCTATAGTTTTTTTCATTTTTCTGCAAACCATTCGCGTTTTGCATCAGTTCATACGCTGCCAAAAAATCTGCCGGTGATTTCTCACCGGCAGATCGGACGTTTCTTTACTTCTCTTCGGTCTCAAAGGGGTTTTCCCCGTCCTCGGGCGGCGTAATGTCCACAAAGTCCGTGTCCGTCACCGGCTGCTGCGGCATCTGCCCGGGCAGCTCCTGCTCCGCCACAGAGGTAGTTTCGCTGAAGGCGTCCGCCGGGGGCTCCGGCTGCTGGGCAGGCTCCTGCACGGGAGGCAGCTCACCGTCGTGATCGCAGACGTAGGCAAAATCCTTGCCGTCCATGGTCTCGTGCTCCAGCAGGTACCCGGCTACCGACTCGATGATGTTGCGGTGGGCGCTGAGGATCTCCTCGCACCGGGCGCTGGCCTCATCGAAAATCCGCTTGACCTCCTCGTCGATCAGCGCGGCCGTCTCTTCGGAATAGCTCTTGGTGTGCTGGAAGTCACGTCCGATAAAGATGGAGTTGCTGCTGCTGTCATAGGAGATGGGGCCCAGACGGTCACTCATGCCGTACTTGGTGACCATGGCCCGGGCAATGGCGCTGGCCTGCTGAATATCGTTGGAGGCGCCGGTGGAGATGTCATCGAGCATGATCTTCTCGGAGATCCGGCCGCCCAGAGCGGTGATGATCCGCTCAAACATGTCGCTCTTGGAGTTAAAGCTCTTGTCCTCCACGGGCCGGTACACAGTCATGCCGCCGGCGGCGCCGTGGGGAATGATGGTGATGTGATGGACCGGATCCGCGTGCTCCAGGAAGTGGGCAACCACGGCGTGGCCCGCCTCGTGATAAGCCGTAAGCCGCCGCTCTTTCTCGGTGACCACACGGCTCTTCTTCTCCGGGCCGGCCATGACCTTCAAAATCGCGTCCTCGATCTCGGCCTTGGAGATGAAAGGCTTTCTCCGACGGGCGGACAGCAGGGCCGCCTCGTTGAGCAGGTTCTCCAGATCCGCTCCGGTAAAGCCCGGGGTGCCCTTGGCGATGCTGCTCAGATCCACGTCCTCGGCGAGCATCTTGCCCCTGGCATGGACCTTCAGGATCTCCTCTCTGCCCCGGATGTCGGGAGGCGCCACGAAGACCTGACGGTCAAAGCGTCCCGGCCGAAGCAGGGCGTTGTCCAGGATGTCGGCACGGTTGGTGGCAGCGATGACGATCACGCCCTCGTTGGAGGTAAAGCCGTCCATCTCCACCAGCAGTTGGTTAAGGGTCTGCTCCCGCTCGTCGTGACCGCCGCCCAGGCCAGCGCCTCTCTGGCGGCCCACGGCGTCGATCTCGTCAATGAAAATGATGGCGGGTGCCAGCTTTTTGGCCTGCTCAAACAGGTCCCGCACACGGGAGGCGCCCACGCCCACGTACAGCTCTACGAAGTCGGAGCCGGAAATGGACAGGAACTGGACCCCCGCCTCCCCGGCAACGGCTTTGGCAAGCAGGGTCTTACCGGTACCCGGAGGACCCACCAGCAGCACGCCCTTGGGGATCCGTGCGCCCAGAGCCGTGTATTTCTGGGGATTTCGCAGGAAGTCCACGATCTCCCAGAGTTCTTCCTTCTCCTCCTCAGCACCGGCTACGTCCGCAAAGGTGATCCGGTGCTTTTCCTCACTGCCCAGACGGGTGTGGGCCTTGCCGAACTTGGTCACGCCCCGGTCGCCGCCCACGCCGCCGTAGTTTTTCATCATCATGGACCAGATGACGATAAAGACCACAAAGATCAGCACGTAGGGCACCAGAGACACCCACCACGGCATGGACCAGCCGGTGGTGTAGTCGTACTGGAAATCCTTGCTGCTGACCCGCAGAGCGGTGATGGTCTCGCCGCAGTCGTTCCAGAACTGCTCCACGTTGGCAAGGGTATGGGTGACGATCTTCTCCCGCCCGGTGTTCTCGTCGATCTCATTGAGCCGCATGGTCAGCTCGTCCCCTTCGAGTTTGAAGTAGGCCACCTTGTCCTCTTCAAAATAGCGGATCACCTGGGAGTACTCCACGTTGTCGGTGGGTACGGTGGACGAGCGGCTGAAGATATAGATCACAGATATGATGACCAGGGCAATAATCAGGTAAAACCCTATGTCACGCGTCCTTTTTTTGTTTGGTTTCAATTCGCGGTCACCTCTTTACATAACAACGGTATCAGGAATAAATCTCCGGCTTGAGCACGCCGATATAGGGAAGATTTCTGTACTTCTCGGCGTAGTCCAGCCCGTAACCCACGATGAAGGCGTCCGGGCAGTCGAAGCCGCAGTAGTCGGCCTGGATATCGGCGCTTCTGCGGGCCTTCTTGTCCAGAAGGGTACAGATCTTGATGGAGGCGGGCTTTCTCTGCTCCAGATATCCCCGCAGATAATTCAGGGTAATACCGGAGTCCAGAATATCCTCGATGATCAGGATGTGCCGCCCCTCAATGTCGGCGTTGAGATCCTTGACGATCTTTACGGCGCCGGTGCTGGAGGTGCCGTTTCCGTAGGAGGACACCGCCATGAAGTCGATATCGCATTTGACGGTAAGGGCCCGGCTCAGATCCGCCATGAATACGAAGCAGCCCTTGAGAATTCCCACCAGAAGGGGCTGCTTTCCCTCGTAATCTCGGGAGATCTGCTCACCGAGTTCCTCTACGCGCTTTTGTATCTCTTCCTTGCTGAAAAATATCCTCTCAACGTCATTTTTCATCTGTAAGTCCAAGCTCCTTCACTTCAATCCTGATGGCCTGCTCACCGCCGGCGCACTGTACACGGCGATCCGTTCCGATCCCGTACACAGCCAGCACCCCCCGGTCATCCGCAAAGACGGGCGTGAGAGCGCGCCGGGAGCGGGGAATCCGCCGCTCGATAAACAGCTTTTTCAGATCCTTGCCGCAGCCGCCGCAGTCGATCCGGTCTCCCGGGGCACGGCAACGCATTATTATATTACCACATACACGTTCTTTTTTGAAGAGAAAAGTATTGAATGTTTTGTAAATTTTGTTCGGCGCCACACAAGTGGAAACCGCCACCGAAAGCCCCGCCGCAGGCAGTTGATACGTGCTGCCGGAAATCAGGATCACAGGTGCGATGGACGCCTGCTCCCCGGCGCCGAAGGTCAGAACGTCGTACTCCCGGCGGACAGTCATATCCGGCAGACTCAACTGGCCGGACGCCGATGGCGAGGCGCACAGCGCCAGAACGCTGCGCACGTGGCGGGCCTCCGCTTTGGGACACAGCAGCCGGATGACACGGGCCGCCACCGCCTCCGGCAGTTCCTTCAGGGCCGACACGCTGACCGTACCGGCCTTTGTCTGCTCCCGTACAAATTTTTCCGCCGCCGCCGACAGGCACGCCTCGTCCCGGGCAAGACTCTCCCCCGCTGTCAGGATCCCCTGAGACAGCCGGGGATTGATGGCGCGCAGAACGGGCATCACATGGTGACGGATCACGTTTCGGGGCGTATTGTCCCCTGCGTTGGTGGAGTCCTCCACATGGGGCAGTCCATGGCTTTCCAGATACGCCTGGATCTCCGCCCGGGTCAGGCAGAGCACCGGCCGGATGATCCGCCCCCGGACCGGCGGGATCCCGCCCAACCCTCTTGCGCCGGCGCCCCGGACCAGGTGCAGCAGCACCGTCTCGGCGTTGTCGTCGGCGTTATGGGCCGTGGCGATCCGGGTGGCGCCGACGGCATCCGCCGTGCTCTCCAGAAAGGCGTAGCGCATGGTCCGGGCGGCCGACTCCACCCCCAGGCCCTCCTGCCGGGCAAAGGCTGCCACATCGCCGGAGC